>DATFDV010000059.1:0-17972 GCA_035251855.1 Burkholderiales bacterium
TGCTGGGTGGCGGCATTGAGCGCGGGACAAGCACGCTCATCGTTGGAGCCGCTGGCACGGGCAAGTCATCATTGTCGGCGCAGTTCGTTGCCACTGCGGCCGCCAAGGGGCTCAACGCCGCGATGTTCATCTTCGACGAAAGCCTCAACACCCTGCTGAGTCGCGCGGAGGGGTTGGGCATTGACCTGAAGACCCCAATGGACGCGGGGCGCGTTACCGTGCAGCAGATCGACCCCGCCGAACTTTCCCCTGGTGAGTTCGCACACTCCATCCGCCAGGCAGTCGAGGTGAATAAGGCCGCGGTCGTCGTCATCGACAGCCTGAACGGCTACCTCAACGCGATGCCGGATGAAAAATTCCTCATCATCCAGCTGCACGAGCTGCTCACCTACCTCGGCCAGCAGGGCGTGGCGAGCGTGCTGATCGCTGCCCAGCACGGCCTGATGGGAGCTGCCATGACCGCGCCGGTGGACGCGAGCTACCTCGCGGATTCGGTGGTGCTGTTGCGCTACTTCGAGTCCGAGGGCGAGGTGCGGCAGGCGATCTCGGTAGTGAAGATGCGCGGCGGCGCGCACGAGCGCAGCATCCGCGAGTTCGGCATGAAAGGCGGCCGCGTGGCAGTCGGCGAGCCATTGCGCGACTACCGCGGCGTGCTCACCGGAGTGCCGGAGAAGAAGCCCCGGCTGTGAGCGAGCGGCCCGGCGAGACCCTCGAGCGCCGGCTGCTGGTCCTGGCACCGGTCGGCAAGGACGCGTCGCTCGTCGAGTCGATGCTGCGCAAGGACGCGGTGACCTGCCTGGCGTGCGCCGACGTCGACGCCCTGTCGCGCGAGCTCGAGCGCGGCGCGGCCGCGATCCTGATCGCCGAGGAAGCGCTGCCGCACGACGCCCGGCTCACCGAGCTGATCCAGCGCCAGCCGCCCTGGTCCGACCTTCCCGTGCTGATTCTCACGCGCCCCGGAGCAGACTCCGCCGCGGTGACGCGGGCACTGCGCACCCTGGGCAACGTCACGCTGCTGGAGCGGCCGGTGCGCATCACCGCGCTGGCGAGCGCCGTGCACAGCGCGTTGCGCGCGCGCGAGCGCCAGTACCAGACACGCGCGCACCTGCAGGAGCGCGAAGAAGCGAACCGCCGCAAGGACGAATTCCTCGCCACGCTCGCGCACGAGCTGCGCAATCCGCTCGCACCGATCCGCAATTCGGTGAACCTGCTGCGGCTGTCCGGCGCCGCGGCGCCGGCGGGGCAGGTGTGGGAGATGATGCACCGCCAGGTCGAGCACATGGTGCGCCTGGTCGACGACCTGATGGAGGTCTCGCGCATCACGCGCGGCACGATCGAGCTGCGCAAAGGCGTGGTCGACCTGGCCGAGGTGATTGCGGCGGCGGTGGAAACCAGCCGCCCGCTGATCGATTCCGCGCGCCACCAGCTGACCGTGGAGGTGTCGCCGCAGGCGTTGCCGGTCGAGGCCGATGCCATGCGCCTGGCGCAGGTTTTCTCCAACCTGCTCAACAATGCCGTGCGCTACACCGACCCCGGCGGTCGCATCGGCATCGCCGCGCGGCGCGACGACGGCGCCGCGCTGGTCACGGTCAGCGATACCGGCATCGGCATCGCGGCCGAGGCGCTGCCGCGCGTGTTCGACATGTTCGTGCAGGTCGCTGCCGGCGACCGGCGCGCGCAGACCGGCCTGGGCATCGGCCTCACCCTGGTACGCAGCCTGGTCGAGATGCACGGCGGCAGCGTAGCGGCGCGCAGCGCCGGCATCGGCCACGGCAGCGAGTTCGTGGTGCGCCTGCCGCTCGTGCGCCGCGACCTGCCGCGCGCTGCGGTCGATGCGAAGGCGGCGCACCGGATTCCGGGCCTGCCGCGGGTGCTGGTGGTGGACGACAATCGCGATGCCGCCGACAGCCTGGCGGCGGTGCTGAAGATGCTCGGTGCGGAGGTGCGCGTGACCAACGGCGGTGAGGCGGCGCTCGAGGAGCTCGGCAAGTTCCGCCCGGCGGCGGTGTTCCTCGACCTCGGCATGCCGGGCATGGACGGCTACGAGACCGCGCGGCACATGCGCTCGCGCGAGGAGGGGCGCGCGACGATGATCGTCGCGCTCACCGGCTGGGGACAGGAGAGCGACCGGCGCCAGACGCAGGCCGCGGGCTTCAACCACCATCTGGTGAAGCCCGCCGACATCCCGGCACTGCAGGCGGTTCTCGCCACGCTCGCGGGATAGGCGCATGCCGGCAGACAAGCGCGTCGAGGAACTGAGGGCGCAGACTGCCGACTACCTGGAAGGGCTGATGGAGGGCTTCGTCGCCTACGACCGCGACTGGGTGATGACCTACATGAATGCCGCCGCCGAGCGGCTGCTCGGCCGGCGGCGCGCCGAGGTGCTCGGCAGGACCTGGCATCAGGCGTTCCCGCACGCGGTGGGCAACGCGGTCGACCAGATGTATCAGCGCGTGATGCGCGCGCGCGCCGGCGAACGCATGGACTACTACTATCCGCACTACCGGCGCTGGCTGGAGATCAGCGCCTCGCCGGTGAAGAGCGGCGGAGTAGCGGTCTATTTCCGCGACGTCAGCGACCGCGAGACGCTGAACCAGGTCGGCCGCACGCTCGCCGCCGAGCTGGACCTCGAGCGCGTGGTGCAGGCGGTGAGCGACGCCGCGACCGAGGCGAGCGGCGCCCAGTTCGGCGAGTTTTTCTACCACGTGACCGACGAAGCCGGCGAGGCTTGCGTGCGGTACGCGCTTTCCGGCTTGCTGCGTGACAGCGCGGTGTTCGCGCCGAGCTTGGAGGGCTGCGGCATCGTACGCTCCGACGACGTCACGAACGACGCGCGCGCCATGCCCAAGGCGCACCTGCCGGTGCGCAGCTACCTCGCCGTGCCAGTGGTCTCGCGCTCCGGCGAAATGCTCGGCGGCCTGTGCTTCGGCCACGAGAAACCCGCCGTGTTCACCGAGCGCGCCGAGCGCCTGGTGGCCGGCATCGCCGCGCAGGCCGCGATCGCCATGGACAACGCGCGCCTCTACCGCGCCGAGCGGGAGACGGCGGCCAAGCTGCGCGATGCCGACCGGCGCAAGGACGAGTTCCTCGCCACGCTCGCGCACGAGCTGCGCAACCCGCTCGCGCCGATCCGCACCGGCCTGCACCTGCTGCGCATCACGCAGCCCGGCAGCGCCGGCGCGGAGCAGGCACGCGCGATGATGGAGCGCCAGCTCGGCCACCTGGTGCGCCTGGTCGACGACCTGCTCGAGGTGTCGCGCATCAGCCGCGGCAAGATCGAGCTGCGCCGCGCGCCGATCGAGCTTGCCGCCGTAGTGCTGAGCGCGGTGGAGACCAGCCGCCCGGCGATCGAAGCCGCGCGCCACCAGCTCGACATCGGCCTGCCGGCGCGCCCGCTGATCGTCGACGCCGATTTCGTGCGCATCGCCCAGGTGATCGCCAACCTCCTGAACAACGCGGCGAAGTACACCGATCCGGGCGGCCACATCGCCCTCTCGGTGCGCGGCGAGGCGAGCGAGGCGGTGATTTCAGTGCGCGACGACGGCGTCGGCATCCCGGCGGAGCTGCTGCCGCGCGTGTTCGACATGTTCGCGCAGGTCGACCGCAACCTCGATCGCGCGCAGGGCGGCCTCGGCATCGGCCTCGCGCTGGCGAAGAGCCTGGTGGAGATGCACGGCGGCACCATCGAGGCGCGCAGCGAAGGACCGGGGCGCGGCAGCGAGTTCATCGTGCGCCTGGCCGCCAGCGAGGCGGCACCGCGGCCGGCGGCCGGCGACGCGCCGTTCTTCGCCTCTCTCAAGCCGGCGGCCGGCCGCCGCCGCGTGCTGGTGGTCGACGACAACGTCGACGCCGCCGAGGCCCTCGGCCTGCTGCTGGGCGAGATGGGCTGCGAAGCGCACATCGCGCATGGCGGCGCGGCGGCGATCGAGGCGGCGCGCGCCCATCCGCCGCAGCTGGTGCTGCTCGACATCAGCATGCCCGGCGTCGACGGCTACAGCGTGGTGCGGCGCCTGCGCCAGGAGCTGGCGTTCGCCGAGGTGCCTTTCATCGCCATCACCGGCCTGGGGCGCGAGGCGGATCGCGAGAAGGCGCGCGCCGCCGGATTCAACGAGCACCTGGTGAAGCCGGTGGAGCCCGAGGCCTTGCGCCAGGTGCTCGAGCGCTTCTAGGCGAGGCCTGCCATCACCTTGATGTGCTGCACCGCGCTGCGGCCGAGCGCCGATAGCGCGTAGCCGCCCTCGAGCATCGACACCATGCGGCCGGCGGAGTGCTTGTCGGCGACCGCCTTCAGCTGCTCGGTGACCCACGCATAGTCGGCGTCGCTGAAGCGCAGCATCGCCATCTCGTCTTCCGCATGGGCGTCGAAGCCGGCGGAAAAAATGACTAACTGAGGCGCGTACTCGTCGAGCGCCGGGATCCACGCCTCTCGAACGGCCTCGCGGAATTCCCTGGAACCCGCGCCGGCCGGCAGCGGCACGTTGACCATGTTGCGCGCCGGGCTCTCGGTGCCGCTGTAGGGGTAGAACGGGTGCTGGAAGGTGGAAGCCATCAGCACCGTGTCGTCGTCCTCGAAGATGTCCTCGGTGCCGTTGCCGTGGTGCACGTCGAAGTCGATGATCGCGACGCGCTCGAGGCCGTGCTGCTCGACCGCATGGCGTGCGGCCACCGCGACGTTGTTGAAGATGCAGAAGCCCATCGGCCGCGCGCGGCAGGCATGGTGCCCAGGCGGGCGGACCGCACAGAAAGCAGAGGGGTGTTTCTGCTTCAAAACCAAATCCGTTGCCATGACCGCCGCCCCCGCCGCGCGCAGCGCGGCCTGCAGGGTCCACGGGTTCATCGCCGTGTCGGGATCGAGATGCACCGTGCCCGACTGCGGCGCGGCATCGCGGATCGCGCGCACGTAGTCGAGCGGATGCACGCGGGCGAGCTGCTCATCGGTGGCGAGCGGCGCCTCATAGCGCGTCAGGTGTTGCCCGACGCCGGAAGCGATGAGCTGGTCTTCGATCGCGGTGAGGCGCGCCGGGCGCTCCGGATGATGCGCACCCATGTCGTGCTTGAGGCATTCGGCATGGGTGATGAACGCCGTGGTCATGGCAGTTTCATCTTATCGCATCGAGTACAATCGCCGCATGCTCCTCAAGGCGGAATTCCAACCGTCGAGCGTGGTGACGGCGCCGATCGAGCGCGTGGTCAGCGCCGCCAGCAACATCATCCTGGGCAAGGAGACGCAGGTGCGCCTCGCGCTCGCCTGCCTGCTGGCGCGCGGCCACCTGCTGATCGAAGACCTGCCCGGCGTGGGCAAGACCACCCTGGCGCACGTGCTGGCGAAGACCCTCGGCCTGCAGTTCCAGCGCATCCAGTTCACCAGCGACATGCTGCCCGCCGACATCCTCGGCGTATCGATCTACGAGCGCGACAGCGGCAACTTCAAGTTCCATCCCGGGCCGATCTTCGCGCAGGTGATCCTCGCCGACGAGGTGAACCGCTCGACGCCGAAGACCCAGTCGGCGCTGCTCGAGGCGATGGAGGAGCACCAGGTCACCGCCGAGGGCGAGACGCGCAAGCTGCCCTCGCCGTTCTTCGTCATCGCCACGCAGAACCCCTCGGAGCAGGTCGGCACCTTCCCGCTGCCCGAGTCGCAGCTCGACCGCTTCATGATGCGCATCGAGCTCGGCTACCCGGACCGCGCCGCCGAGCGCGCGCTGCTTTCCGGCACCGACCGGCGCGACATGCTGGCGACGCTCGATCCGTGCATGTCGCCCGCCGAGCTGATGGAGCTGCAGTCCAACGTGCAGAAGATCCACGTCGCGCCGGCGCTGCTCGACTACGTGCAGGCGATCGTCGAGCACACGCGCCGCTCGCCCGAATACGTCGCCGGCCTGTCGCCGCGCGCCGCGCTTGCGCTGGTGCACTCGGCGCGCGCCTGGGCCCTGCTCGAGGGCCGCGACAAGGTGATTCCCGAAGACGTGCAGGCCATCATGCCGGGCGTGGCAGCGCACCGCCTGCGCCCGGCGCACGACAGCGCGCGCCGCGTCGACGTCGGGGCGCAGCTTCTCGCCGCAGTCCCGATCCCCTAGCGGCACCCCGCAGTCCGCGGCATGGGCCGGAACTATGATGGTTCCCGCTACCTAACCCTGAACAAGATGAGAAGAATCACCCTTGCCGTCGGCCTGCTGCTCGCCACGCTGGTGCAGGCCAGCCCCCCGTTGGACTGGATCGCGGCGCCCGGCGCCACGGCCGAGTTCGTCCCGGAAACGGTGTTCGGCGGCCGCGTGGCCCTTTACCGTGCCGGCCCGCCTTCGGCGACGCAGGCGGTGGTGCTGGTGCACGGCATGGGCAAGGCCGCCGCACGCGACTGGGCCCACGTGATCCCGGCGCTCGCCAAGCGCTATGCGGTCTACGCCGTCGACCTCCCCGGGTTCGGCTACTCCGACAAGGGCAACCACCATTACTCGCCGGACAACATGGCGCGCGCGCTCGAGACGGTACTCGCGCCGCGCCTCAAGGGCCGCTTCACTCTCATCGGCCATTCGATGGGCGGGGCGGTGGCGCTCGCCTACACCGCCATCTACCCGAATCGCGTCGGCCGCCTGGTGCTGGTCGACGTCGCCGGGGTGCTGCATCGCTCGGTGTACGCGGAGTTCCTCGCGCGCGTCGCCGCACAGCGCGCCATGGGCCTCGATTCGCCGTGGTACGAGTCGGTGGTGCGGGCGATCCAGCTGCGCGCCGAGAATCTGCCGGTGCGTGCCGACCTGGTCCTCGAGCGCGCCGGCGTGCGCCAGCGCGTGCTGCGCGGCGATCCGAACGCCATCGCCGCGTATGCGCTGGTCGAGCACGATTTCAGTCAGTCGCTGCGCGCCATCGTGGCGCCGACGCTCATCATCTGGGGCGCGAACGACACCATCGCGCCCTTGCGCACCGGCCAGGCGCTGGCCGCGGCGATTCCGCGCGCCCGCCTCACCGTGATCGAGGGCGCGGGGCACGCGCCGCAGGTGCAATTTCCGGACCGCTTCAATCCGCTGCTGATCGACGAGCTCGACGGCCGGCAGTTCGCGGCGCAGTCCTATGCCCTGCGCGCCGAGCCGATCCAAGGTGAGCGCGTCGGCCGCTGCGACGGGCAGCGCGACCAGGAGTTCCGCGGGGACTACCAGCGCCTGGTCATCGAGCACTGCCAGGACGTGCGCATCGTCGATGCCCGCATCGGTTACCTGCAGACCGCGCATTCGACCGCGCGGATCCTGAACACCCACGTGCGCGACGGCGTGGACGCGAAGAACACGCGCCTCGAGTTCACGGCGTCGATCATCAGCGGCAGCCTGATCCTCGACGCGAGCAGCGTCGACGCCGCGGGCACCACCTTCGTGCAGGCCCCGGCCATCGCCACCAACGAGGGCGAGGAGTCCGTGGTGCTGCGCTTCTCGATCTCCACGGTGTCGCGTCCCGGCGACTCGCCGGTGGCGCTGCACGATATCGTGCGCCTCGCGCCCGGTGAAACACTGATTCGGTAGTATTCGGTAAAATTCGCGCGGCTTCGTGCAGACACCCACTCGGTATTCCCTGGAGGTCAACCCCCGCATCCCCAAGCGCCTCGCGCGCCTGGAGGAGATTGCGGCCAACCTGTATTACAGCTGGGACCGGCCCACGCGCGCCCTGTTCGCCAAGCTGAACCCGGCGCTGTGGGACGCGGTGGGCCACAGCCCCAAGGCGATGCTCAAGCGCATCGACGAGCAGCGCCTGATCGACGCCGCGGCCGATCCGGCTTTTCTGGATTCTTTAACCAGGGTATTAGCCGCATTCGACGCGTATCACGCCGAGCCGCCGTTCAAGCAGAACTCGGGCGGCTTCCGCCCCGACGACCTGGTGGCCTATTTCTGCGCCGAGTTCGGCGTGCACGAGAGCCTGCCGACCTATTCCGGCGGCCTGGGGATCCTCGCCGGCGACCACTGCAAGGCCGCGAGCGACTTCCAGTTGCCCTTCGTCGCAGTCGGCCTGCTCTATCGGCAGGGCTACTTCGTGCAGACCATCGACGGTGACGGTCGCCAGCGCGCGGAGTACCACGACTCGGATTTCGACGACCTGCCGATCTCGCCGACGCGGCGCCAGGATGGGTCGGACCTGACGATCGAGATCCAGTTTCCCGGGCGCAAGGTGCTGGTCAAGGTGTGGCAGGCCAAGGTCGGTCACGTCACGATCTATCTGCTCGATACCGACCTGCCGGAGAACAACGAGCGCGACCGCGACATCGCGCACCGCCTCTACGGCGGCGACCGCGTCACGCGCCTGGAGCAGGAGTTCGTGCTCGGCGTCGGCGGTGCGCGCGCGCTCGCGGCGATCGGCCACAAGCCCACCGTATGGCACATCAACGAAGGGCACGCCGCGTTCCTGGTGCTCGAGCGCATCCGCGGGATGGTGGCCGAGGGGCTGCCGCTCGATGCCGCCACCGAGGCGGTGGCTTCCAATACCGTGTTCACCACCCACACGCCGGTGCCCGCCGGCCATGACCACTTCCCCGAGTCGACGGTGGCCGGGTACGTGAAGAGCGCGTTTGCCGAGCTGAACGTGCTCGGCCTGGGCCGCCCGCCGGCCGGCGGCGACTTCAACATGACCGCGCTGGCGATCCGCGGCTCGCGGTACCAGAACGGCGTGTCGCGCATCCACGGCGGCGTCTCGGCGCGCCTGCTGCACGACTACTGGCCGCAGGTCGCGCCCGACGAGAACCCGCTGGGCTACGTCACCAACGGCGTGCACGTCGCCACCTTCCTCGCGCCCGAATGGGGCGAAGTACTCGACCGCTTCCTCGGCGTGGGCTGGATGCACCGCCTCGGCCATCCGGGCATCTGGGAAAAGATCCGCGCCATCCCCGACCACATCTTCTGGAGCGTGCGCCAGGACATCAAGGCGCGCCTGTTCCACATGGTGCGCCATCGCGTCGCGCTCAACCACGCGCGCAACCACGGCAGCGAGTCGCACCTGCAGCGGCTGCTGAAGTACGCCGACCCGACGAACCCGAACGTGCTCACCATCGGCTTCGGCCGGCGCTTCGCCACCTACAAGCGCGCCACGCTGCTGTTCAACGACCTCGACAACCTGCGCCGCCTGCTGGCCGAGCGCTCGCGCCAGGTGCTGTTCCTGTTCGCCGGCAAGGCGCATCCGGCCGACGAGCCCGGGCAGGAGCTGATCCGCTCGATTGCCCACCTTTCGCGGCAGGAGGAATTTGCCGGGCGCATCCTGTTCCTCGAGGGCTACGACACGCACATCGCGCGCCGCCTGGTCTCCGGCGTGGACGTCTGGCTCAACAATCCCGTTTATCCGCTCGAAGCTTCGGGCACCTCGGGCATGAAGGCCGGCATGAACGGCGTCATCAACCTCTCGATCCTCGACGGCTGGTGGGACGAAGGCTACGACGGCGAGAACGGCTGGGCGATCAAGCCCGCCTCGCCCGAGCTCGACCCGCACCGGCGCGACCAGGAAGAGGCGCGCACGCTCCACGAAATCCTGCAGGACCGCGTGATGCCGCTCTATTACGACCGCACCGAGGGCGGCTACTCGCCCGGCTGGGTGCGCATCGCCAAGCGCTCGATGGCTTCGCTCCTGCCGCGCTACGACGCCTCGCGCATGCTGGGCGAATACGTCTCCAAGTACTACATCCCCGCTTCGCGCCAGGGCCACCGCTACTCGCAGAACGGCTACGAGGCCGCGAAAACCATCTCCGCCTGGAAAGCCAGAGTCCGCAACGCGTGGAGCGGCGTCTCCGCGCGCCGCCTCGACACCCCCAAGGGGCGCATCCAGTTCGGCGAGGCGATTCCGGTGGAAGTCGCCGTCAAGCTGAACGGCCTCGCCCCCAACGACGTGTGCGTGGAGCTCCTCCTTTCGCGCAGCGCGCGCGAGGGCAGCCCGGTGCAGCATTCACACGAGCTCTCCGATGCCGGCGACATGGGGCACGGCGAGCATCGCTACCGCCTCGAGATGAAGCCCGGCCTCGCCGGCCGTCTCGACTACCGCATCCGCGTCTT
This sequence comes from Burkholderiales bacterium, assembly GCA_035251855.1. Taxonomy (GTDB): domain Bacteria; phylum Pseudomonadota; class Gammaproteobacteria; order Burkholderiales; family SG8-39; genus SCGC-AG-212-J23. Next base: position 10,014 of record DATFDV010000059.1, read on the forward strand.
CCCGCGCCACGAGCTCCTCACCCATCCGTTCGAGATGGGTCTGTGCTGCTGGGTCTAGCGTCTCACGGGAGGGTTGCTACCATCGCCCGCCCTCGAAAGAGCTGTTCCCTGCTTTGGCTACCAAGCGCCGAAGCTCATGCCACGCTCCTAGATACTCTTCGTACAGCCTTGACCCTGCGAGGAACACTGGGCGGAATGCCCAACCGCGAAGACCAAACTTCTTGAAGAAGTGCTCCACTCGAGACGATACGACCCAGGACGGCAAGCCCCACCACCTCCATGGCTCGCCCGTTCGATTGAAATCCGGCCTTCCTTCCAGGTCGCGCGGTTCATATGCAAGGCAGCCGAGCTGCCGCAGCTTGCCGTTTTCCTCCTCAAACCGGCTCTCGATCCGATCGATCGACGCGTCGCGCATCGATTTCGGCAAGACGCTGGAGGAGTAGATTTGCGCGATCGCTGGCCAGGGAGAGCCGGTCTTGGGATTCATGACCGGCACCAGGCTGTAGCCAGACAGTCCGGCGGCTGCAAAGACCTGCTGTACGCCTGTGCCGATGACGTACTCGTCTGTCCATTCGCCAACGCCGGCAACGAAGTTCGGCTTGATCTTCACGCGCGAGAGCGAAATGCCTTGGAAGAGGCGAATCGGCTCCTCGGCGCCGAAGTCCTGCAGCGGTGTGGCCGTACAGGCTGCATTGTTCCGCTCGGAGTCACGGTCTGATTCCCGCGCCGCACTCCGGCACATCAGTTCTCTGAACGGCAGCGACTGCAGCTCCGGCTTGCTCAGGATTGCGCCAGCGGACACTTGAAGACCGTCTGCTGCACCGGTTGCTTCAAATATGCGTTCGAGGGCAGGAGAGCCAACTCGCACGCCGTATCGGGCACTGATGAACTGGAACTTTTCCGGATGGATCGCCCGCAGCAGCTCATCCCGACTCTTGTCTGACTTTGGGTAGAGCCACGCCGTAAGTTGCATTCGTGCCGGCGACGAACCTTCGTCGTCTACCGTCCTCGTTTTGCCGTGCTGTCCACGCAGCGCAGGCGCAAGCGTAACGCGGCGGACAACAATGCGCTGTTAACCGTCAGGTTCGCGATCGCCAGCGCCTGGGATCGCGCCGTATGGAAAGCGCCGGAGTAGACCCCTTCGGGTATTGCGATGTATTACAGGCTGAAGCTGAGGTGCACGCTGAATCGCCAGCAGAGCGTCGTCTAGAGTACTGAGGAATGCTGAGCCCAACCCTGGGCGCTGCTGCTCGTACCAGACAAATGCGTCTTCGATATCCGCCGCGGCCGCCGGACGGATAACGATCTGCACTAGGTCCGGCGGCTGCTAATACGCCGCTGAACCTCTTCCCATGGAATACCACCCGGTCCCTCCCGCTCCAGCTCGTCGAGCCTACGGTCAAGCTCTTCTCGTTGTGGTCTTGTGAGCGGCACCGCATCTGGGCTCGAGCGACAGGCTGTCCCAAAGCTCCTCGAGCAGCTTGAGCCGCTCCTCAGCACTTAGGGTCCGCTATGTCAATCGCCATAGGCTGCAGAGTATAAACCTCTCGCTTGCTGCCGGCTTTGCGCCGTTTCCTCGACGGCTGACGTTCGCGTTTGGCCGCGCAGCCATTTGAACTCCCTCGAGCGTTAGGTCGAGGTGTCCACTTTATCGAATGAGGTTCCGCCGCCCCTTCCTGCCGCGCGTTCCGCGCATCGTGTCATCCCCCTTGCCCCGGTACGTTACCCCTGGACTATCCCGGCAGCAAACGACATAAGGCACGGCATGGAGGAAAAGCAACGCCTGACACAGCGGGGGGCGCAGTGCCGCGACTACTCGGCGGGTGGCGCGGCGATCCGCAGGCCAGGTTACGGGTCGAGGGCTTCACCCCGCCCTGTCAAGGGTGCCGACTAAAGCGAACTAACGGCTGCCGGACCTGACGAGAAGCGCGAGCGATCTGGGCTGCAGCGAATATGGCTTCGCGGGCGCGGCCTGGTGGTTCGCGGTATCGAGCACGGCAGTCCAGCCTTCTCCGGGCAGGGCGAAGTCGATGGCCTCGTGATGCGCATTCAATAGGAGCAGCAGGTCGTCGTCGACCATCGCGTTTCCGTGCTCGTCGCGCTCGGCGAGGCGCTGGCCGACCATCAGCATGCCCAGGCAGCGCGCGAACGGCAGCTCCCAGTCCTGCGCGGTCATTTCGCGGCCTTCCGGCGCGAGCCACGAGGTGTCCTCGGGCTTCGGATAGGTGCGGCGGCGGAAGGAAGGATGCTTTTTGCGCAGGGCGATGAGCTTGGTGACGAACTCCAGCAGTGCGCGGTCGGCGCCGTCCCAGTCGAGCCACGAAGTTTCGTTGTCCTGGCAGTAGGCGTTGTTGTTGCCGCCCTGCGTGCGGCCGAGCTCGTCGCCGGCGACGAGCATCGGAATGCCTTGCGAGAAGAAAAGCGTGGCGAGCAGATTGCGCTTTTGCTTTTGACGTAATGCGTTCACCTCGGGCTTCTCGCTGGGTCCTTCTTCACCGCTATTCCAGCTGCGGTTATTGTCCGAGCCGTCGCGGTTGCCTTCCTGGTTGGCTTCGTTGTGCTTGCGCTCGTAGCTCACCAGGTCCTGCAGGGTGAAGCCGTCGTGGGTGGTGACGAAGTTGATGCTGGCGCTGGGCGCGCGGCCGGAGCGCGCGAAGAGGTCGCTCGAGCCGGAGAGGCGCGCGGCAAGGTGGCCGATGGTGCTGTCGTCGCCGCGCCAGTAGGCGCGCGAGGCGTCGCGGTACTTGTCGTTCCACTCGGCCCAGCCCGGCGGGAAGTTGCCGAGCTGGTAGCCGCCCTCCCCCAGGTCCCACGGCTCGGCGATCAGCTTGACCTGCGAGAGCACCGGGTCCTGGCGCACCGCGGCGAGGAAGGCGACGTTGCGGTCGAAGGCACCCTGCGAGTTGCGCGCGAGGGTGGCGGCGAGGTCGAAGCGGAAGCCGTCGACGTGCATCTCTTCCACCCAGTAGCGCAGGCTGTCCATGACCAGCGCGAGCACCACGCGATGCGCGGTGTTGAGGCTGTTGCCGGTGCCGGTGAAGTTGAGGTAGCGCCGCGGGTGCGCCGGGTCGAGCCGGTAGTAGATGGCGTTGTCGATGCCGCGGAAGCTGAGCGTCGGGCCGGCGTGGTCGCCTTCGGCGGTGTGGTTGTAGACCACGTCGAGGATCACTTCCAGCCCGGCGGCATGCAGGGTCTTCACCATGGTCTTGAACTCGCCGAGCGTGCCGCTTGCGCTGTAGCGCATCTCCGGCGCGAAGTAGCCGATGGTGTTGTAGCCCCAGTAGTTGCGCAGCCCGTGGTGCAGGAGGCGCCGCTCGTCGGCGATGGTGTGCACCGGCAGCAGCTCGATGGCGGTGACGCCCAGGTTTTTCAAATGCTCTACCACCGGAGAAGTGCAGAGGCCCGCGTACGTTCCGCGCAGCTGCTCCGGCACCTCGGGGTGACGCTCGGTAAAGCCTTTCACGTGCAGCTCGTAGATGACCGTGTCGCGCCACGCGGTGCGCGGCGGGCGGTCCTCGCCCCAGGTGAAGGCGTTATCGATCACCTGGCCGCGGCCGCGCTGGATCATCCGCGCGTAGGGATCGAGCAGGAGCTTGTTGTGGTCGAAGCGGTGACCGCGCTCCGGGTCGTGCGCGCCGTGAACCCGGTAGCCGTAGATCAGGCCGGGCCGGGCCTCGGGCAGGTAGCAGTGCCAGACGTAATCGGTGCGCTCGCGGATCTCGACGCGCTCGATCTCGCGCCTGCCGCGCGGATCGAACAGGCAGAGCTCGACGCGCTCGGCGTGCTTGGAAAACAGCGAGAAATTGACCCCCGCGCCGTCCCAGGTGGCGCCCAGGGGATAGGGACGACCGCGCCAGACGGCGCTGGGCGGGACCAAGGCTCGGACGGGCGCTTCCACAGCGCCGGATTATGCAGAAATACTTCGGCTCGGCTGGACCAGATGACAACCATTGGTGCGCCAGCTGCCGTCCCTTTGCCGCTGCATGGCGTAGTACGCGACCCAGACGGCGCCGGAACGGTCCGTGACCTGTACCGGCTGCACGACGTCGCCGCTCATGACTACGAGCTCCAGGAACGACACCGCGGAGGGGCGGTACACCGCGCGATAAGCCATGCGCACGGTGTCGAGGAACCGCTCGGGGGTGCCGAACGCCTGCTGCACGCCCGGCGAGACCAGCGCGAAGGCGCCGTGCGCGTCGTCGCGGCGGAAGGCGTCGATCTGCCTGTGGATAACCCCGCGGATCTCGCTCATGTCCGCGGCGCTCACTGCGCTCTCGAGCGCCGCGGACACGCCGGGCAGCAGGACAGCGAAAGAAAAAATCAGTGCTCTCAACAAGCTAGCTGCCCTGCGCGGTGCCCGCGACGGTAACCAGGCCGCGCGTGCGGACCACCTGCTCCAGGCGCTCGCGTTCGGCCATTACTCTTTGCGCATAGTAGGCGTTGGCGTCGCGCGAGGCCCCGTTGTACTGCTGCAGCCCCGCCACCAGCGTGCCGGTGCGGTAAACGTACTCCTGGAGGATGCGCGCGCCGACCAGGATGTTGCTCTCCGGGTCGAACACCGCATCCTCCCCGCCGGCGGCGCGAAGCTTGTCCATATGGAAGCGCGGAATGATCTGCATCAAGCCCTTAGCGCCCATTCCGCTCTCGGCGATCGGGTTGAAGCGCGATTCGACGGCGATCACCGCCAGCACGAGCAGGGGGTCCAGCCCGACCTCCGTGGCCGCGCGATAGGCCGTGGCCACCATGCGCTCGGTGAACGTGGCGGCGACGAAAAAGCGGCGCGACACATGGTCGATCAGCGCCTGTTGGGCCACGTCGGGCTCGGCGCCGCCCGGGGCTGCCAGCGCTGCGGCTTCGGCAGGCGTACAGGCAGCGAGGGGCGGCACGTCGGGCGCGACCGCGCTCGGCGGCGCCGCGGCGATGAGCAGCGCTCCGGCAACGACGACGACGGGCATCAGATAGTTCTTGGAGTTCGGGACAGCCATGAGCTCACCCCGCGGGAAGAGCCCAGATGGTAGGGCGGGTTGTTAAACCGGACTATCGCGCCGACTTGAATTTTCTGTCGCGCACCGACTACAGGCGCTCCGACAAAACCTACAGCGAGATACGAGTCCGGGCGATAGTGGATTTCGCTACCGGTACATATCATGCCTGCCTTACCCGTCGAAATAAATTCTCTACGGAGAGGTCACAAGCAATGAATATCGTCGCGATGGTTCTGGCAGGCGGTGAAGGCACCCGGCTACATCCGCTCACCGCGGAGCAGCCCAAGCCCGCGGTGCAGTTCGCCAGCGGCTACCGCCTGGTCGACTTCGTGCTGAGCAACCTCGTCAACTCGCGCATTTCGACCATTTACGTGCTGGCCCAATACAAGCCCGAGGCGCTGATGAACCACATCGCCACGGCCTGGGCGCCCTGGTTCGCCGATGGCGAGGGCACGATCAAGACGCTCCTGCCGCGCTCCAATACGCTGGGCGGCCAGTTCAAAGGCACCGCGGACGCGGTTTACCAGTGCCTCGATCTCCTCCAGGCGCATTCGCCGGACGTGGTGGCGGTGTTCGCCGCCGACCACATCTACCGCATGGACGTGCGCCAGATGGTGGCGTTCCACCGCGAGCAGCGTGCCGATGTCACCGTGTCGGCGGTCGGCGTGCCATTGGCCCAGGCGTCGCACTTCGGCTGCCTGGTGACCGGCAAAGACGGACGCATCAGCGAGTTCCGCGAGAAGCCGCAGCGCCCGCCGGCGATGCCTTCCGATCCGACGCGCGCCTACGCCTCGATGGGCAACTATCTGTTCGATCCCGAAGTCCTCGAGGAGGCGCTGCACGACGCGCGCCGCCGCGGCGATACCGATTTCGGCCGCGACGTGCTGCCGCGCCTGTGCTCCAGCCGCCGCGTCTACGCCTACGACTTCGCCGACAACCGCGTCCCCGGCCTGCAGGACCACGAGGAGCCCGCCTATTGGCGCGACGTCGGCACGCTGACGGCCCTGGCCGCCGCGCAGCAGGATGCGATGGGCAGCGCGCCGCGCTTCAACCTGTGGAACCGCCGCTGGCCGATCCGCGGCGAGTTCGATGCCGCCCTGCTCGCCCGCATCCGCGGCTGGCGTGAGGAAGCCATGGCGCAGGTTAACCCGCCGGCCCGCTGGCAAGGCGCGAATAGAGATCGGCGTACCGACGAGCGGCTGCAGCCCAGCTGAAGTCGCGCCGCATCGCGGCGCCCTGCATCTCCCGCCAGCGGCCCGGCTCACGCCAGGCCGCCACCGCCCGCCGCACCGCGGCCGTCAGCGACGAAGTCTCCGCGCGCTCGAAGAGGAAGCCCGTCTCGCCGTCCAGGATGGTGTCGGCCAGCCCGCCGGTGGCGCGCGCCACCGGCAGCGTGCCGTAGCGCTGGCTGTACATCTGGTTCAGGCCGCAGGGCTCGTAGCGCGACGGCATCAGGAAAAGGTCGGCGCCGGCCTCGATCAGGTGCGCGAGCGGCTCGTCGAAGCCGGTGGCCATCGCCACCCGCCCGGGATGGCGCGCCGCGGCCGCGCCGAGCGTGCCCTCCAGCTCGCGGTCTCCCTTCCCGAGTAAAGCGATCTGCGCCGGAAGCGCGGCGAGCTCCGCGATCGTCGCCGCAATGAGGTCGACGCCCTTCTGGTGCGTAAGGCGTCCAACGAAGCCGATCAGCGGGATGCGGCTGTCGCGCTCCAGGTTCAGGCGCTCCTGCAGCGCTTCCTTGTTCTGCAGTTTTCTGTCGATGGTTTGGAAGTCGTAGCGCATCCCGAGGTGCTGATCCATGGCCGGGTTCCACTCGTCCGTGTCGATGCCGTTCAGGATGCCGCTGAGCGCGCCGCTGCGTTGCCGCAGCAGCCCGTCCATGCCGGCGCCGAACTCCGCGGTCTGGATCTCGCGCGCGTAGGTCGGGCTGACGGTGGTGAGCGCGCCGGCATGCACCAGGCCGCCCTTGAGGAAAGAGATGCGGCCGTGGAATTCGAGCTCATCGGTGGAGAAGTACTGCTGGCCGATGTCCAGGCGCTCCAGCCAGACGCGCTCGAAGTTGCCCTGGAACGCGAGGTTGTGGATGGTCAGCAGCGTCGGCACCTTGCCGAAAATCGGCACGAGCGCCGTCGGCCAGTCGTTGCAGTGGATGACGTCGTAGCCAGGCAGCCGTGCCGCCACCCTGGAGAGCAGGCCGAAGCGCAGCGCGTTGTCGGGCCAGTCCTGCCCGCCTGGATCCTGGTAGGGGCTGCCGCCGCGCTGGTAGAGCGCCGGGCAATCGAGCAGCAGCAAATGACCGCTGCGCAGCAGGCGGCAATCGCAGCCGAGCTCGTTGAAGCGCTCGACTTCGCTCGCCGCGCCGACCTTCTCGAGCACCCCGGCGTAGCCCGGCAGCAGGGTATCCACCTCGATTCCAAGCGCGCGCAGCGCCGCCGGCAGGGCAGCGCTGACGTCGCCCAGCCCGCCGGCTTTGGCCAGCGGCGTGCACTCGGAAGTTGCGAAAAGGACGCGCATAAAAAAAGACCCCGGTTAGGGTTGCCGGGGTCGGATGCCTACATACGCACGAAGGGAGGGAGGTGCGTATGCAAGGGGGGAAAACCGGGACTGCTAGCTGGTGGCGGCGGCTCGTGCCTCGAAGGGGGATTCGGAACGAATCGCAGCCACCTTGACGGTGCCGCCGAAATCCTTGCGCACCGGGATGTCGAGGCATGCGGCGCCGTTCAGCTGCCGCGCGCCAAGCGCGCGCGCAAGCACGGTCTGGTGCTTGGGCGACTCCATCTCGATCAGGCAGGCGACGCGCGCGGCGCCGCGGTTGTGCACCAGGCGGAAGGCGTGCACCGGGCCGTACGGCTCGCACATGGCGAGCACCGCTTTGGTCAGCGCGTAAAAATCGTCGGCTTCGGCGAGCTTGTCGGCCACTTCGGGTTTCATGCGAGGAAAATGCTATTGCGCGCCCACCAGCGCGCCTATCCCAAAA
>DATFDV010000060.1:0-9717 GCA_035251855.1 Burkholderiales bacterium
CCAATGCGCTGAAAAAACGCCCGCGCCTGCGCGGGGTGGTGGTGCTCCTCGGCCTGGCCGGCGCCTCGCTGTTCCTCGGCGAGACGGTGCTCACGCCGGCGATCTCGGTGGTCTCGGCGATCGAGGGCCTGGAGGTCGGCACGCCGCTGGCCGTGGATCGCGGCTGGTGCCGCGGTGATCGCCCTCACCATTGCTTATGGGATCGTCGAGCGCACGCGCGAGCCGCAAGTGGCCGCGCCGATGGCACGAGCGCCCGGCGAGCCGCTCAAGCTGAAGCTCGAATTTGCCTTTCCCGCGGCGCGCAGGTAGCGTCCGCCGCCTTGGAGAGAGATCGCTCCGCCAGGACCTCGCAGACCGCGCTCACCCTCGCCGCGCTGGGCGTGGTATTTGGCGACATCGGCACCAGCCCGCTGTACGCGGTGAAGGAAACCTTCTCGCCGGTGCACGGCATCCCGCTCAACCCGGCGAGCATCTTCGGCGGCCTGTCGACCATCTTCTGGTCGCTGGTGATCGTGGTGTCGCTCAAGTACGTAGTGCTGGTGATGCGCGCCGACAACCGCGGCGAGGGCGGCACCATGGCGCTGCTCGCGCTCGCCGCCAATGCGCTGAAGAAACGCCCGCGGCTGCGCGGCGTGGTGGTGCTCCTCGGCCTGGCCGGCGCCGCGCTGTTCCTCGGCGAGACGGTGCTCACGCCGGCGATCTCGGTGGTGTCGGCGATCGAGGGGCTGGAGGTCGGCACGCCGCTCTTCAAGCGCTGGGTGCTGCCGATCGCGGTGCTGGTGCTGCTCGGCCTGTTCGCGCTGCAGCGCCTGGGCACCGCCAAGGTCGGCGCGGTGTTCGGGCCGATCTGCCTGCTGTGGTTCTCCACGCTCGGCGCGGTCGGCCTGTGGAACATCTGGCTCAACCCGGGAGTGCTGGCGGCGGTCGATCCGCGCCACGCCTACGTCTTCCTCACGCAGCACGCCTTCGCCTCCTTCGTGGTGCTGGGCGCGGTGCTGCTCGCCTTTACCGGCACCGAATCGCTGTATGCGGACATGGGGCACTTCGGCAAGCGCCCGATCCGCATCGGCTGGTTCGCGGTGGTGCTGCCGGCGCTGGTGCTCAACTACTTCGGCCAGGGCGCGCTGCTGATCGCCAACCCCGCCGCCATCGGCAACCCGTTCTACCTTGCCTTCCCGCAGTGGGCTCTGTACCCGATGGTGGTCCTCGCCACCGCCGCCACCGTGATCGCGTCGCAAGCCTCCATTACCGGTACTGCATCGCTCACGCGCCAGGCCATTCAGCTGGGCTACCTGCCTCGCTTCAACATCGTGCAAACCTCGGCCCGTGCCTACGGCCAGATCTACATCCCGGGGCTCAACTGGTTCCTGCTGGTGATGGTGCTGGTCGCGGTGCTCGGCTTCGGCTCTTCCAGCGCGCTCGCGCAGGCTTACGGCGTGGCGCTGACCGGCACCATGCTGGTGACCACCATCCTCACCTTCTTCGTGATCCGCTACGCCTGGCGCTATCCGCTGCTGCTGTGCGTCCTCGCCACCGGCTTCTTCTTCGTCATCGACGCCGCATTCCTCTCTTCCGCCATGCTCAAGGTGCCGCACGGCGGCTGGTTTCCGCTGGCGGTCGGCGCCGCGGTGTTCGTCGTCATGACCACCTGGCGGCGCGGCCGCGAGGTGATGTTCCAGCGCCTGGACGAGTCGGCGGTGCCGCTCGCGCCGTTCCTCGAGTCGCTGTTCCTCGACCCGCCGCACCGCGTCGAGGGCACCGCGATTTTCCTCACCGCCACGCCGGACGCCACGCCGCACGCGTTGCTCCACAACCTGAACCACAACAAGGTGCTGCACGAGCGCGTGGTGTTCCTCACCGTCGAGATCCGCGACGTGCCGTGGGTGAGCTTCGAGGAGCGCGCGAAGGTGGAGCGCATGGGCCACGGCTGCTGGCGCGTGCGCCTGCGCTACGGCTTCATGAACCGCCCCGACGTGATGCGCGCGCTCGACGTCTGCGGCAGCTTCGGCCTCGAGTTCGACATGATGCAGACCTCCTTCTTCCTCTCGCGCCAGCAGGTGGTACCCAGCTCCGGCGGCGCCTCCACCATGGCGCGCTGGCGCGAGCGCATGTTCGCCGCCATGGCGCGCAACGCCGGCAACGTCACCGACTACTTCGGGATCCCGACCAACCGCGTGATCGAGCTCGGCACCCGCGTCCAGATCTGAAAAGGGGTCAGGACCCTTTTTAATCCGCCAGCCGGTAGCCGACCCCGGTCTCGGTCAGCAGGTGCTTCGGCTGTACGGGGTCGGCTTCCAACTTCTCCCTCAGCTGCTTCATGTACACGCGCAGGTAGTGCGTGTCGGCGGCGTGGGTCGGCCCCCACACCTCGGTGAGCAACTGTCGGTGCGTCACCACCATGCCGAGGTGCCTGGCGAGGCAGGCGAGCAGGCGGAATTCGATGGGAGTGAGGTGCACAGCCGCGCCGTCGCGCAGCGCCTGGCGCTTTTCGAAGTTGATCCTGGCTTCTCCAAAATTCAGCTCTGTTCCCGAGGCCGGTCGCGCCGCATGGCGCAGCGCGGCGCGCACGCGGGCGAGCAGCTCGCCGACGCCGAAGGGCTTGGTGACGTAGTCGTCGGCGCCGGCGTCGAGCGCCTCGACCTTCGAGCGCTCCTGGATGCGCGCGGAGAGCACGAGGATCGGCATCGGCGACCACTCGCGGATGTGGCGGATCACCTCGACGCCGTCGAAGTCGGGCAGGCCGAGGTCGACGATGGCGAGGTCGGGCTTGTGCATGCCGGCGTCGAGCGTGCCGCGCCGGCCGTTCGGCGACTCGACCACGCGATAGCCCTCGGCGCCGAGGGATGAGCGCAGGAAGCGCCGGATGTCCGGCTCGTCCTCGACGACCAGGATGGTCGCATGGGTCATCTCATCTCTTTGGCGAGCGCTTCGGCGGGCATCTCCGGTGGGGTTTCCAGGGCAAGAGAAAAACGAAAGGCAGTGCCCACGCCCGGCAGGCGCTCGGCCCAAATGCGCCCGCCGTGCAGGGCGACGATGGCGCGGCAGATCGCGAGCCCCAGGCCGACGCCGCCGCGCCGGCCGGGGTGGAACTTGTCGAACAGGCGTTCGAGGCTACCTTCGGGCAGGCCCGGACCGAAGTCCTCCACCGACACCACCATCTCGGCGCCGTCCACGTGGGCGCGCAGGCGGATCAGCGTGCGCGGCGGCGTGTGCCGCGCCGCGTTCTCCAGCAGGTTGGCGAGCGCCTGCTCGATGAGGGCGCCGTCGACGCGCGCGAGCGGCAGGTCGGCCGGCAGGTCGACCATGACCAGGTGGTCGGCCAGGCGCGGCTTGAGGCGGCGCAGGACGCAAGCGCCAATCTCGCCGATCGAGCACCAGTCCCGCTCGAGGGTCAGGCCGCCGCTCTCCAGGCGCGTCATCTGCAGCACCTTGGCGATGAGCTCGGACATTTCCTGCGACTCGCGGAAGATGCTTTGCGCCAGCGCCGCGCGCTCCGGCGCCGCGAGGCGCTCGCCGCCTTCGGCGAGGCTCGACGAAGCGCCCGAGATCACCGCCAACGGCGTGCGCAAGTCGTGCGAGATGGAGGAGAGCAGCGCGTTGCGGATGCGCTCGGTCTCGGCCTGGATCGCCAGGTCGGCCTGCGCCTGCGCGCGGGCGCGTACCGTCTCGGTGAGCCACGAGACGATGAGGCCCACCGCGAGCATCATCACGAAGGTGACGAGGTATTGCGGGTCGTCGACGTGGAACGTGCCGCGCGGCGGCACGAAGAAGAAGTTGTAGGCCGCGATGTTGAGGATCGAGGCGGCGACCACCGCGCCGCGGCCGCCGTACAGCGCGACCAGCACTACGCCGAGCAGATAGACCATCGCGATGTTGACCAGCTCGAGCCAGGTGCCAAGCGCAAGGCCCGCCAGCGTGCATGCGGCAGTAGCGCCCAGGGCGTACGCGTAGCCACGCCACTTCATGCGTCACTCTAGCGCAACCGCCGCATAAAGAACCCGTAAAAATGCGCCGCGGCATGTTTCCTCATGTGTCAACGCGCTTAGGCTTCGCATCCCATGAAAGCCAAGCAGGCGAAGCTCACACTCCTCGCGCTCGGCGTGGTGTTCGGCGACATCGGCACCAGCCCGCTCTATGCGGTGAAGGAAACCTTCAGCCTCGAGCACGGCATCGCGGCGACGCACGAGAACATCCTCGCCGGGCTGTCCATGATGTTCTGGTCGCTGATGATCGTGGTGTCGCTGAAGTACGTGATGCTCATCATGCGCGCCGACAATCGCGGCGAGGGCGGGATCATGGCGCTGACCGCGCTCGCGTTGAAAGCGGTGCGCGACCAGCCGCGCTGGCGCGGCATCCTCGTGGTGATCGGCATGTTCGGCGCGGCGCTGTTCTACGGCGACGCGGTGCTCACGCCGGCGATCTCGGTGCTCTCCGCGGTGGAGGGCCTCGAGGTCGGCACGCAGGCCTTCACGCCTTACGTGGTGCCGATCGCCGTCGGCGTGCTGGTCGCCTTGTTCACGCTGCAGGCGCAAGGCACCGAGACGGTGGGGCGTCTGTTCGGGCCGGTGACCCTGCTGTGGTTCCTCGCCATCGGCGTGGTCGGTGTGGCGGGCATCCTGCGCGAGCCAGCGGTGCTCGCGGCACTGAACCCGCTGCATGCACTTCGCTTCCTCACCACGCACGCGGTCGAATCCTTCGTGGTGCTCGGCGCGGTGGTGCTGGCGGTGACCGGCGCGGAGGCGCTGTACGCCGACATGGGGCATTTCGGCAAAGGCGCGGTGCGCATCGGCTGGTTCAGCCTGGTGGCGCCGGCGCTGGTGCTCAACTACTTCGGCCAGGGCGCGCTGCTGATGGCCGCCCCGGAAGCGGTGACCAATCCGTTCTACCTCCTGCTGCCCGCCTGGGCGCTCTATCCGATGGTCGCGCTCGCGACCCTCGCCACCGTCATCGCCTCGCAGGCGGTGATCTCCGGCGCGTACTCGATCACGCGCCAGGCGACGCAGCTCGGATTCCTGCCGCGCATGACCACCGTGCATACCTCGGCGAAAGAGATCGGCCAGGTCTACCTGCCCGGCGTGAACTGGGTGCTGTGCGCGGCGGTGTTGGCCGCGGTGATCGGTTTCGGCTCCTCGTCGCGCCTGGCCGGCGCCTACGGCGTCGCGGTCACCGGCACGATGCTGGTGGATACGCTGCTCACCTTCTTCGTCATCCGTTACGCCTGGCGCTATCCGCTATGGCTGTGTGTCTTCGCCACCGGCTTCTTCCTGGTCGTGGACCTCGCTTTTTTCTCGGCCACGCTGCTCAAGATCGCCGACGGCGGCTGGTTTCCGCTCGCCATCGGCGCCTGCGTGTTTGCGGCGATGGCGATCTGGCGTAACGGCCGCCAGCGCCTGTTTGCGCAGCTGGAAGCCTCCTCCGTGCCGCTCGAGCCGTTCCTCAAGAGCCTGTTCGCCGACCCGCCGCAGCGCGTCGCCGGCACCGCGGTGTTCCTGACCGCCACGCCCGAGGTCACGCCGCACGCGCTGCTGCACAGCCTCAAGCACTTCCGCGCGGTGCACGAGCGCGTGGTGTTCCTGACGGTCGAGTTCCGCGACGTGCCGTGGGTCCCCTTCGAGGAGCGCGCGGTGTGCGAGAAGCTGGGCAACAATTGCTGGCGGGTGCGCGTGCGCTATGGCTTCATGAACCGGCTCGACCTGATGCGCGCGCTGGAGCTGTGCGGCGCGCTCGGCCTGGAGTTCGAGCCGATGGAAACCTCGTTCTTCCTGTCGCGCGAGAAGATCGTGCCGGTGGCGTTCTGGCGCGACCGCCTGTTCGCCGCCATGGCACGCAACGCCGGCAACGTCACCGACTACTTCGGGATCCCGACCAACCGCGTCATCGAGCTCGGAACCCGCGTAGAGATTTAGCTATGCTTCGGGTATGACGACCGTCGACCTGCGTTCCGATACCGTTACCCGCCCCTCACCCGGCATGCGCAAGGCCATGCATGAGGCCGAGCTCGGCGACGATGTGTTCGGCGACGACCCGACGGTGAACCGCCTGCAGGCGCGCGCCGCGGAGCTGTTCGGCTTCGAGGCGGCGCTGCTCTTTCCCACCGGCACGCAATCGAATCTGGCCGCGCTGATGAGCCACTGCGGTCGCGGCGAGGAGGTGATCCTCGGCTCCGAGGCGCACAGCTACCGCTACGAGGCGGGCGGCCTGTCAGTGCTCGGCTCGATCCATCCCCAGGTGGTTCCCAACCGTGCCGATGGAACCCTCGATTTGAACGAAGTGGAATCTCTGGTAAAGCCCGACGACCCTCACTTCCCGCGCACCCGCCTGCTCGCGCTCGAGAACACGATTACGGGACGCGTTTTGTCGCGCGACTACCTGGGCAAGGCGGTGGATCTGGCGAAACGAAAAAAACTCGCCATCCATCTCGACGGCGCACGGATCTTCAACGCCGCGACGCAGCTGAAGATGAAAGTGAAGGACCTCTGTGCCGGCTTCGACTCGGTATCTTCCTGCCTGTCGAAGGGACTGGGCGCGCCGGCGGGCACCGTGCTGCTCGGGGATTCCGAGCTCATCCAGAAGGCAAAAAGGGCGCGCAAGATCCTCGGCGGCGGCATGCGCCAGGCGGGCGTGATCGCGGCCGGCGGGCTGTATGCGCTCGAGAACAACATCGAGCGCCTGCAGGAGGACCATGCGAATGCCGAGAAGCTGGCGCGCGGGTTGCGGGAGCTGAAGCTGGACGTTCAGGTAAATACCAACATGGCGCTCGCGAAAGTGCCGCCCGAAAAGGTCGCCGCGCTCGCCGAGCACCTCAAGCGGCAGAAGATCCTGGTCCTGCCGCGGGCACCGATGCGGCTGGTCACGCACCTCGATGTCGATGCCGCGGGCATCGATAGGGCGGTGGCTGGGTTTCGCAGCTTCTTCAACTAAGAATTCGGGCTCTGACCCCGAATTCCTCAGGTGGGCGGGGTTTCCTCGAAGGCGAGGCGCAGGCGCGAGAGCGCCTTGTGTACTTTTTGCAAGTGCTCCTCCGGGATGCCGTTGCCGCTGAGGCCGTCGAACAGCCGGTCGGAGGCATCGTCGTAGGCGTCGAGCAGGGCGGGGCGGGCCGAGCGGGCGCGGACCAGCGCGGTAGCGGCGCCGAGCAGAAGCTCGAATCCTTCCAGGACCTCCAGCAGCTTCTTGTTCTCGTCGGCGATGTTGGCCTCCCCGACGCGAGGCTAAACGCACCCTCGGGCCGCATCAATTGGGGCAAACCCTAGTCGGCCGGACAGCGAGGGAAAACGGTATTCTCGCCACCGATGCTCGCGATCGACGTAAACGGCATGGCGTTGCTCAGCGCGCTGGTGGAGGTGCTGCCGCACCCGGTCTACGTTCAGGAGATCGACCGCGGCGCCTTCCTGTACGGCAACAGCCGCTTTCGCGACATCTTCGACATCTCGCCGCCGCCGATCACCGACGGAGAGTTCCACGACGCGCTGAACGACCGCTGGTACGTGCTGCATTCGCACCCGCTGTGCTGGATCGACGGCCGCAAGGCGTCGCTCTGCGTGCTGACCGACGTCACCGAGGAGCGCCGCGCGCGCGAGCTGATCGCCAAGCACCGTGATGCCGCGCACCGCACCGCGCGCCTGATCGCGCTCGGCGAGTTCGCCTCCGCGGTGGCGCACGAGCTCAACCAGCCGCTGGCCGCGATCGCCACCTACAACCACAGCTGCATGCGCATGCTGCAGGCCGGCAACGCCGACTCGGACCAGCTGCTGCAGGCGATGCACATCTGCCGCGACCAGGCGAAGCGCGCCGGGCGCATCATCCAGCGCCTGCGCGGCCTGCTGCGCCACCCGGGGCCGGCGCTCGCCGAGCAGGACCTGAACGAGCTGGTGGCGGCGGTGCTCGAGCTCTCCGAGCCGGGCGCGCGCGAGGCCGGCGTTTCGTTCGAGCGCGCGCTGTCGGCGCAGCCGCCGGTGGTGCGCGCCGACCGGCTGCTCATCGAGCAGGCGGCGCTCAACCTGGTGCGCAACGCCGTCGAGGCGGTGCAGGAGCTGCCGCCGGAGCGCCGCCGCGTCACCGTGGCGACGCGCATCGAGGCCGACGGCGGCGGCACGCTCGCCATCTCGGACTTGGGCGAGGGCGTGCCGGCCGAAGTGCACGAGCGTCTGTTCGACCCTTTCGTCACCACCAAGCGCGGCGGCCTGGGCCTGGGCCTGTCGATCTGCCGCTCGGTGGTCGAGGCGCACGGCGGCACGATTCGCTACGAAGGAAATTCACGTTTCGCATTTACGCTGCCGCGATGAATCCAGACCGGGTGGTCTACGTGGTGGACGACGACGACGCGGTGCGCAACGCGGTGCGCCTGCTGTTTCGCACCGCGGACCTGGAGGTCGAGACCTTCTCCTCGGCGGCGGCGTTCCTCGCCCAGGCCGACCTCGAGCGCCGCTGCTGCCTGCTGCTCGACATCCGCATGCCCGGCATGACCGGCAGCGACCTGCACGACGAGCTGCGCGGGCGCGGCGTGCGCGCCCCGGTGATCTTCATCACCGGCCACGGCGACATTCCGATGGCCGTCGAGGCGATGCGCAAGGGCGCCTACGACTTCATCGAGAAGCCGTTCGACGACGAGCAGCTGCTCGGCCAGGTCCTGAACGCGCTCGACGAGTTCGCCGAGGTGCCCGAGCCAGTCTCGCTTCCCATCCTCAGCGCGCGCCAGCGCGCAGTGCTCGACCGCGTGCTCGCCGGCAAGCCGAACCGCCAGATCGCCGGGGAGCTGGCGATCAGCCTGAAGACGGTCGAGTTTCACCGCGCCCGCATCATGCAGAAGTTCGGCGTGCGGACCGCGGCCGAGCTCTTCCGGCGCTGCCTGGGGTCGCCGCCCTAGGCTCTTTTGTGCAGTGCGGCAACGGAACTCCGATTTCCGTTTCCGGCAAGTATGGTGTAATCCGTTCCGGCAACTTGTCGTCCTAAAGCAACGTGGTTCCTATTCGGAGGGGAGGCTTGATTGGAACTGACTGAAAAGCACCGCGAATACTGGCGCAAGAACCTCGTGATCACCGCGATCCTGCTGGCCGTCTGGTTCGTGGTGACCTTCGTCGAAGGCTGGTACGCAAGAGAGCTCAACGAAATCACTTTCCTGGGCTTCCCGCTCGGCTTCTACATGTCGGCGCAGGGCTCCCTGATCATCTACGTCGTGATCATCGGCATCTATGCCGTCTACATGAACAGTCTCGACCGGAAGTACGACGTCCACGAGGGGGAGGACGCCTGATGGCCACCGTCACCAGCAACCGCAGCTTCAATTCGCAGCTCAAGAAGTACTACTCGGTCTATACCGGCGGCTTCATCGCCTTCGTCATCTTCCTCGCCATCGCCGAGCAGGTCGGCATGTCGCGCGCCTGGATCGGCTACTGGTTCCTGTTCGCCACCATCGCGCTGTACGCGACGATCGGCATCATGAGCCGCACCATGGACGCCGCGGAATACTACGTCGCGGGCCGCCGGGTACCCGCGTTCTTCAACGGCATGGCGACCGGCGCCGACTGGATGAGCGCGGCCTCGTTCATCGGCATGGCGGGCACGCTGTACCTGTCCGGCTACGACGGGCTGTCGTTCGTGATGGGCTGGACCGGCGGCTACGTGCTGGTGGCGCTGTTCCTAGCGCCCTACCTGCGCAAGTTCGGCCAGTTCACCATCCCCGACTTCCTCGGCGCGCGCTACGGCGGCAACATCGTG
>DATFDV010000061.1:0-2465 GCA_035251855.1 Burkholderiales bacterium
GCGTCATCGAGTTCGAGTCCAGGCCGGGCCGAACCACATTCAGGATCTTGCTGCCGCTGAGATGAAACCGGTCTGGATCGTCGACGACGACCGCTCCATCCGCTGGGTGATCGAGAAAGCGCTCAGCCGGGAGGGCATCGAATTCAATTCGTTCGCCTCCGCGCAGGACGCGCTGGATGCGCTTGGCGCGGGCACTCCCGAGGTATTGGTCTCCGACATCCGCATGCCCGGGCGCTCAGGGCTCGAGCTCTTGCAGACGGTGAAGCAGCGCCATCCCGCGGTGCCGGTGATCGTCATGACCGCCTACTCGGACCTCGACAGCGCGGTCGCCGCCTTCCAGGGCGGCGCCTACGAGTACCTGCCCAAGCCCTTCGACATCGACCAGGCCGTCGGCCTCATCCGGCGCGCGCTGGATGAAAGCCGGCGCGAAACGCAGGTAAATGAAGTTGTTCCAGAAACAGAAATTCTCGGCCACGCGCCAGCCATGCAGGAGGTGTTCCGCGCCATCGGCCGGCTCTCGCAATCGAGCGCCACGGTGCTGATCACCGGCGAATCGGGAACCGGAAAGGAGCTGGTCGCGCGCGCCCTGCACCGCCATAGTGCGCGCGCCGCGCGGCCGTTTGTCGCCATCAACACCGCCGCGATGCCGAAAGACCTGCTGGAAAGCGAGCTCTTCGGCCACGAGCGCGGCTCGTTCACCGGCGCGCAGCAGCAGCGGCGCGGGCGCTTCGAGCAGGCGGAGGGCGGCACCTTGTTCCTCGATGAGATCGGCGACATGCCGGCCGAGCTGCAGACGCGCCTGCTGCGCGTGCTTTCCGACGGCACCTTCTACCGCGTCGGCGGCCACCAGCAGATCAAGGGCAACGTGCGCGTCATCGCCGCCACGCACCAGAACCTCGAGCAGCGCGTGCGCGAAGGCGCTTTCCGCGAGGATCTCTTTCACCGGCTCAACGTGATCCGCCTGCGCCTGCCCAGCCTGCGCGAGCGCTCCGAGGACATTCCGCTGCTAGCCAAGCATTTCCTCGCCATGAGCGCGAAGCAGCTCGGTGTCGAACCAAAACGCATCGCCGACGAGGCGCTGGCGCACCTCGCTCGCCTCGACTTTCCCGGCAACGTGCGCCAGCTCGAGAACCTCTGCCACTGGCTGACGGTGATGGCGCCGGGGCAGGTGATCGACCTCGCCAACCTGCCGCCGGAATTCCGCGCTCAGTCTCCTGGCGAAGCGGCGACCGCGTCTTCCGACTGGCTGGCCGGGCTGGAGCAGGAGGCCGAGCGGCGCCTCGCGCGCGGCGACACCGGGATCCTCGATGCCTTGAGCCGTCAGTTCGAGCGCGCGCTGATCAGCAAGGCGCTGGCCAAAACCGGCGGGCGCCGCATCGAGGCGGCGAACCTGCTCGGCATGGGACGCAACACGATTACCCGGAAAATCCAGGAGCTCGGCATCGAGGACAACGACGGAGATTCGGGGACGGAGCCCTAACTGTTAGGGCTCCGTCCCCGAATTAGGCAGCTTTCTTCCGGTTGACCTCGAGGCGAGCATCCACCAGACGCACGACCTCGTCGAGGATCGGCAGCTGCATGCCCTTCTGCTTGGCGATGGCTTGCACCAGCCGGTCCACGCGCTCGATGTTCGGCGCGCCGGCGAAGAGCGCGCGCGCGGCCGAGGACGGGCTGCCGAGGCTTTGCGCGGCGGCGGCGTACTTCTCGAATGGAACGAGGTCTTTCTCGTTAGCGCCGAGCAGCACGCACAAGTTGACTACCCATTGGTACACGGCACGCGAGGTATCGAGGTTGGAGTGCACCGCATCCTTGATGGCGCGCGGGCCCTCTTTGGTGACGCAGCGGTAGTTGCCGGCGATCAGCATCGCCCACTTGGCGAGCGGCACGAACACGGAGTCGTGAACCTTCAGCTTCACCGGGAGTTCGATCTTGCCCGAGCCGGTGTCGAAGCGCGCGGCCTCGATATCCGCCTCGAGCTGCTTCAGGATGGCGGTGTGCTCATCGGACGGGAAGCGCGCCGACTTGAAGTTGGTCGGCAGCCGCACCTGCAGCACGTTCACCTTCTCTTCCGGCGGGCGGAAAGCCTGCGGATCCGGGCTGCACAGCGTCATGAAGTTCGGGTCGAAGCTGTCCCACACGCTAGGGTCCGTATAACAGGACCGGAGCTCCTTGGTGGAGACGCCGGGAATGCGCGCTAGATAAGGCAGCGGCGGCATGTTCATGATCGACATGCACGGCACCCTGCCCTTCGCCACGGCTTCGAGCAGCTCGCGCACGCCGGGCGAGCGGTACTGCGGCTCCTGCATGGCAAGCGCCACCAGGTCGTAGTCCTTGGGGTTGACCGCGGCCGGGCCGTCGGCAGTGATCTTGCCGGGCAGCTTCCACGAGTGAACTTCGGTCAGGCCTTCGCGACCCTTGATCGGCATGCGCACGCGCACGCCGCCGCTGTTGATGGCATCGGCTTC
>DATFDV010000062.1:0-3434 GCA_035251855.1 Burkholderiales bacterium
GCACGACGATGAGCCAGGAGTTCGAGCGCTCGACCGGCATCCGGGTGGTGATGACCCAGAAGGGCTCGGGCGAGACGCTGGCGCAGATGCGCGCCGAGGCCGCCAACCCGCGCGGCGACATCTGGTGGGGCGGCACCGGCGACCCGCACCTGCAGGCCGCCGAAGAAGGCCTGACGGTCGAGTACCGTTCGCCGATGGAGAAGGAGCTGGCGCCGTGGGCGCTTCGCCAGGCGAAAGACGCCAAGTACCGCACGGTCGGCGTCTACGCCGGCGTGCTCGGCTTCGGTTACAACACGGAGCTCCTCAAGCGCAAGAACCTGCCCGAGCCGAAGTGCTGGAGCGATCTCGCCTCCGACAATTACAAGGACGAGGTCCAGGTCGCCGACCCGAACTCTTCCGGCACGTCCTACACCATGCTGGCGACGCTGGTGCAGCTGCAAGGCGAGGACAAGGCGTTCGACTTCATGAAGCGCATGCACAAGAACATCAACCAGTACACCAAGTCGGGCGCGGCGCCGGCCAAGGCGGCAGCGAGCGGCGAGACGCTCATCGGCATCACCTTCCTGCATGACCTCGTCACCATGGCGGTGGGAGGCGCGCCGCTGAAGCTGGTGGCGCCATGCGAGGGCACCGGCTACGAGGTCGGCTCGATGAGCATCATCAAGGGCGGCAAGAACCCGAAGGAGGCGAGGGCCTGGTACGACTGGGCGCTCACCCCGGAGGCGCAGGCGATCGGCGCGGAGTCCAAGGCCTACCAGATCCCGTCGAACAAGAAGGCCAAGGTGCCGCCGCAGGCGCCGCGCCTGGACCAGACCAAGGTCATCGACTACGACTTCGCGAAGTACGGCTCGTCGGCCGAGCGCAAGCGCCTGCTGTCGAAGTGGGACAAGGAAGTTAAAGCATTACCCAAGTAATCTGGATCGCCGCGACGGCGGCGGGGCTGGTCCTGCTGCCGTGGTACGGAGAGGAAGGCCTGTTGGGGCGGCCGGCGCTGCTGCATGGCTTCCAGGGGCAACCGTGGCTATTGCCGCTGTTCCTGCCGCTCATCGCGGCCGTAGCAATGAGGCCCTGGAACATGGATCGCGCGCGCGCCGGCCAGATCCTCTTGGTCTGCGGTGGCGTCGGCGGCTTGTTGCTGCTCCTGCAGGGCTTTCTGTTCCGTCATCACATTCCCGAGGTCGTGGATGCTTTGCCGCCTCTGCAGCAGGGACTAGTCGTCCTGCAGGGTTTTCTGCTCGGGCCGGCTTCTACCCACGTAAATGCAAGCGCTTGGCCGACACCCGGATTCGGCTATGGCGCGCTGCTCGCCGCGCTGGGTTTTGTCATGCTGTTCTGCCAGGGGCTCGCGGCGCGCGGCTTCTGCCGCGGTGACGCCTTCGTCGTCAGCGCGATCGGCCTGGTGGTGGCCACCATCGCCGCCTTCGTCTTCTTCCCGATCTTCGTCATGCTGGCGAGCGCCTTCGACGGCAATTTCGTCGCCAGTTTCTTCGAGCGCTCGATCTGGGGCCTCGACTGCCTGTATTCGGCCCTGCGCTGCGGCGTGGCCTGGAACACCGTCCTGCTCGCGATCGTGGTCGGCGCGGGCTCTACGCTGCTCGGGCTCGCCTTCGCCCTCATCTCGGCGCGCACCGCCTTTCGCTACAAGGCCGTGCTGCGCGTGATGAGCGTGCTGCCGATCATCACCCCGCCGTTCGTCATCGGCCTCGCCATCATCCTGCTGTTCGGCCGCGCCGGGGCGATCAGCACCGCGCTCTACGACTGGTTCGACATTCCGCGCTCGCGCTGGATCTACGGCCTCGCCGGCGTGGCGTTCGCGCAGCTCCTGGCGTTCACGCCGATCGCCTTCCTCGTGCTGGTGGGGGTGGTGCAGGGAATCAGCCCTTCGCTCGAGGAGGCGTCGCAGACCCTGCGCGCGCGGGGCTGGACCACCTTTCGCACGGTGACGCTGCCGCTGCTGCGCCCCGGGCTGGCCGCCGCCTTCCTGCTCGGCTTCGTCGAGAGCATGGCGGACTTCGGCAATCCGCTGGTGCTGGCGGGAAACTTCGAGGTGCTGTCGACCAAGGTGTTCTTCGCCGTGGTCGGCGCCTCGCACGACCAGAGCCGCGCCGCGGTGCTGGCGCTGGTGCTGCTGGTATTCACGCTGGCGGCATTCTGGGCGCAGCAGCGCTGGCTCGGCCGCGCGTCATACACCACCGTGACCGGGAAGGGCGACGCGGGCCTGCCGGTGCCGCTGCCGCGCGGGCTGCGCTGGCTGTGCTACGGCATCGCCATCCCCTGGGCGCTGCTCACCTTCGTCATCTACGTCACGATCTTCGTCGGCGGCTTCGTCCGCGCGGTCGGGCGCGACTACACCTTCACGCTGGACCATTTTCTCGCCGGCTTCGCCGTCGAGATGGGGCAGCGCGGGATGCATTTCACCGGCGCCGCCTGGCCATCGCTCAGCACCACCCTGATCATCGCCACGGTCGCCGCGCCGCTCACCGCCGCCCTCGGCCTGCTCACCGCGTGGCTGCTCTCGCGCCAGGACTTCGCCGGCAAGCGCGCCTTCGAATTCGGCACCCTGCTGAGCTTCGCCATCCCCGGCACGGTGGTGGGCATCAGCTACATCCTGGCCTTCAACGTACCGCCCTTCGAGCTGACCGGCACCGCCGCGATCCTCATCATCTGCTTCGTGTTCCGCAACATGCCGGTGGGCGTGCGTGCCGGCATCGCCACGCTCTCGCAGATCGACAAGTCGCTGGATGAAGCCTCGCACACGCTCGGCGCGCGCTCGGCGACCACCATCCGCCGCGTGGTCATGCCGCTGCTGCGGCCGGCGATCATCGCCGCGCTGGTGTACAGCTTCGTGCGGGCAATGACCGCGGTGAGCGCCGTGATCTTCCTGGTGACCGCGCAATACAACATGGCGACCGCGTATATCGTCGGGCGCGTCGAGGCGGGCGAGTTCGGGCTGGCGATCGCCTACTCTTCAGTGCTGATCGTCATCATGCTGGCCGTCATCGGCCTGATCCAGCTCGGCGTCGGCGAGCGCAAGCTCGGGCGGCGCGAGGTGGTGGCGTTGCAGGGGGCGGCCTGATGGTCGAATTCAAGAACGTAAGCAAGCGCTACGGCGCGGTGACGGCGGTCGATGAGATTTCCTTCCGCATCGAGCCGGGCACGCTGTCTACGCTGCTCGGCCCGTCGGGCTGCGGCAAGACCACCACGTTGCGCCTGATTGCCGGCCTGGAGATGGTGAGCGCCGGCACCATCACCATCGGTGGGAGGGACGTCACCTCGGCGCCGGCCTCCGAGCGCGACGTCAGCATGGTGTTCCAGTCCTACGCGCTGTTCCCGCACATGAACGTGCTCGACAACGTCGCTTACGGGCCGAGCGTGAGCGGCGACAAGGCGGCGAAGGACAAGGCGCACGAGAAGCTGCGCATGGTCGGACTCGA
>DATFDV010000063.1:0-3225 GCA_035251855.1 Burkholderiales bacterium
CGACGAAATCCGGATAGCGCTCGGGCGGCAGGTCGGGCACCGCCAGGCGCAGAGCGTCGTGCAGCCCAAGGCCGATGGTATGCGCTGCGCGCTCGCGCGGCGGCACCACGATGCCGATATCGCGCGCCGCCGCGCAGATACAGTCGACGATGGCGCTCGCCGAGTCGATGATGGTGCCGTCCCAATCGAACACCAGCAGCCTGTAGTTCATTGCAGTCGGCTCACTGCAGCCGGCTCTCCACGAAGGCTTTCATCTCCGCCGGCATCGGCGAGTGCAGTTTCATCGCCTCGCCGGTGATCGGGTGGCGGAAAGCGAGCCTCGCCGCGTGCAGCAGCAGCCGCTGCTTGAGCTCCCGGTTGAGCGCGAAGTCGCCGTACTTGTCGTCGCCCACGATCGGGTGGCCGGCGTGCGCGAGGTGCACGCGGATCTGGTGGGTACGACCGGTGAGGAGCTCGACTTCGAGCAGACTGAACTCGCCTTTTGCCTTCATCAGTTTGGTTCGCGTGATGGCGCTTTGGCCGTCTTCGTGGACGCTGACGCGGCGCTCCCCCGAGGCCGTTACATATTTGTGGAGCGAGTCGCGCAATTCCAGGCGCTTTTTCGCCACGCCCCTGACCACCGCGAGGTAGACCTTGCCGACTTCGCCCTCGCGCAGCATGCGGTGCAGCTCCACCAGAGCGCTGCGCTTCTTGCAGAGGATCAGCAGCCCGGAGGTGTCGCGGTCCAGGCGGTGGGCAAGCTCCAGGAACTTGGCCTGCGGCCGGGCGGCGCGCAGCGACTCGATGACGCCGAAGCTCACCCCGCTGCCGCCGTGCACCGCCACCCCGCTGGGCTTGTCCACCACCAGCAGCGCGTCGTCTTCATAGTTGAGCGGCAGATCCAGCGGACGCAGCTTGAGCGCCTGCTTCTCCGAGACCCTGATCGGGGGGATGCGGACCTTGTCGCCAATGCGCAGGCGGTAGTCCGGCTTCACACGCCCGCTGTTGACGCGCACTTCCCCGCTTCGCAGCACGCGGTAAACGTGGCTCTTCGGCACGCCCTTCAGCTCGCGCAGCAGGAAGTTATCGATGCGCTGGGCCTCGCCTTCTTCGCCCACCACCAGCCATTTCACCTTGGGCTGAGCTGCGGCCTTGCTTAAGTCATTCATTTTCCGTATGATCTTCCGGTCGCTTTGAGTTGCGAGGCACAGGATGCACTGGAGCTTTCCCGGTTTTTGCCGGGGGCCGGCACCTGCAACCCGCCTCCTGTCCGGCCACAGCCGGGCCTGAAGCGCTGGTTAATTTCGCTCACCGGAAGTAGCGATACTACTAGCAGCGCGCGTAGGGGCAGTTTCCAGAAGAAGTTTCTGAGGACCCCAAGAGGTCATCCCAACGAGGAGATTTTCTTAGCCGGCTGATACCTCTCTCCTGCGCGCGCAGGAGAACAACAAGTGAAGCGCATGCTGTTTAATGCGACCCAGCAGGAAGAGCTCAGGGTCGCCATCGTCGACGGACAAAAGCTCGTCGACCTCGACATCGAGTCCGCCTCAAGGGAACAACGCAAGAGCAACATCTACAAAGGCATCATCACCCGCATCGAGCCCAGCCTCGAAGCCGCGTTCATCGACTACGGTGAAGAGCGGCACGGGTTCCTGCCGTTCAAGGAAGTCGCCAAGAGCTATTTCCGCTCCGACGTCGACGTAGGCCGCGCCCGCATCCAGGACGCGCTGCGCGAAGGCCAGGAGATCATCGTCCAGGTGGAGAAGGACGAGCGCGGAACCAAAGGCGCCGCGCTCACCACCTTCATTTCCCTGGCCGGGCGCTACCTGGTCCTGATGCCGAACAACCCGCGCGGCGGCGGCGTTTCCCGCCGGGTGGAAGGCGAGGACCGCAACGAGCTGCGCGACACCCTCGACCAGCTGAAGCTGCCCGAAGGCATGAGCGTCATCGCCCGCACCGCGGCGATCGGCCGCTCGCTGGAGGAGCTGAACTGGGACCTGAACTACCTGATGCAGCTGTGGGGCGCGGTCGAGGCCGCCTCCGCCGACCAGTCGAAGAAGCCGTTCCTCATCTACCTCGAGTCGAGCCTGGTGATCCGCGCGATCCGCGACTATCTGCAGCCCGACATCGGCGAGATCCTGATCGACACCGAGGAGATCTTCGAGCAGGCCAAGTCGTTCATGGCCACCGTGATGCCGGACAACGTCGGCAAGGTGAAGCTCTACCGCGACGACGTGCCGCTCTTCTCGCGCTTCCAGATCGAGCACCAGATCGAGAGCGCCTACTCGCGCGGGGTCGCCCTGCCCGCCGGCGGCGCCATCGTCATCGATCATACCGAGGCACTGACCGCCATCGACGTCAACTCCGCGCGCGCCACGCGCGGCGGCGACATCGAGGAAACCGCGTACCGCACCAACCTCGAGGCGGCCGAAGAAGTCGCGCGCCAGCTGCGCCTGCGCGACCTCGGCGGCCTGATCGTCATCGACTTCATCGACATGGAGTCGCAGCGCAACCAGCGCGAGGTGGAGAACCGCCTGCGCGACGCGCTCAAGTACGACCGCGCCCGCGTCCAGATCGGCAAGATCTCGCGCTTCGGGCTGATGGAGCTCTCGCGCCAGCGCCTGCAGGCCTCGCTCGAGGAAACCGCACACATCAGCTGCCCGCGCTGCAGCGGCACCGGCTTCATCCGCGGCACCGAGTCGACCGCGCTGCACGTGCTGCGCATCGTGCAGGAGGAAGCGATGAAGGAAAACACCGGGGCGGTGCATGCCCAGGTGCCGGTCGACGTGTCTTCGTTCCTGCTGAACGAGAAGCGCGCCGAGATCCAGAAGCTCGAGGCCCGCCTCAAGGTGAACATCGTGCTGGTGCCCAACCCGCACCTCGAGACGCCGCACTACAAGGTGCAGCGCCTGAAGCACGACGAGCTCAACGCGATGGAGCACGTGCCGTCGAGCTACGAGCTGGTCGAGCGCCCCGAAGAGCCCAAGGCTCCCGGCGCCGCCGAAGAGGAGAAACTCGAGCGCCAGCAGCCGGTGGTCAAGGGCATCACGCCCGACCAGCCGGCACCGCTGCCGCAGGCGCCTGCATCTCGTCCCTCGTCGCAGCCGGCGGTGCAGCCGGTGCAACCGGTGGCGGCCGCGACAGCGCAGCCCGCGGCTCTGCCGAACCCGGTCGGCTTCCTGAGCCGCCTGTTCGGCGGCCTGTTCGGCGCCGAGCCAGCGCCGGCACCCGTTGCCACGCCGGTGG
>DATFDV010000064.1:0-10215 GCA_035251855.1 Burkholderiales bacterium
GCGATGCGCTGCAGGCGGGCGCGCGCGGTGTGCGCTTCCGCCAGATGGACTGCTCGCGTACCGATTACCCGGACGCAAGCTTCGACCTGGTCACTTCGACCATGCTGCTGCACGAGCTTCCGCCCGCGGTCGTCGAGCAGACGCTGGCCGAGGCGCATCGCCTGCTGCGGCCGGGCGCCCGGATGGTGCACCTCGACTTCCTGCCGGGACCGGATCCATTCGATGCGCTCATCCATTTCGGCCACGCGCGGCGCAACAACGAGCCCTTCATGGAGCCGCTCGCGCGCATGGACCTGCCGGCGCTGCTCGAGCGGCTCGGCTTCCGCAAGGTGGAGATCCACCCGTTCGAAGAAGCCGACGGCACGCTCGCCGCCGGCTATCGCTACTGGCGCTTCCCCTGGACATTGATTTCGGCTGAACGCTGGTAACATCCTTCAACAAGAGGGGGATCGATCCGCATGAAAACCGCACTGAGAACCGCAGCCATCGCCGCCTGCGCCATCGTCGCGTTGCCGGCGGCCGCGCAGGACACCATCTCGGCAACGCATGTTTTCCCGGCGTCGCTGATCTACTCGCGCAGCTTCCTGGAATACGTGAAGAAGGCGAACGACGCCGGCAAGGGCACGTTCACGATCCAGGTGCGCGGCGGGCCCGAGGCGATCGGCATGATGGAGCAGCCCACGGCGGTGCGTAACGGCGTGGTCGACATGGTCTACACGCCGTGCGCCTTCTATGCCGCCGTAGTGCCCGAGTGCGACGCGGTCAGCGCCAGCACCATCGACGGCCCGACCGCGCGCAAGAATGGCGGCATGGAGCTGCTCAACCAGATCCACCAGAAACGCGCCGGCATCGTCAACCTCGGCTGGGTGGACAGCGGCATCCGCTTCAATCTGTGGTCGACCAAGGAGCCGAAGTTCGATTCCGCCGGCCAGATCGACATCAAGGGCTTCAAGGTCCGCGGCAACCCGATCTACAACGCCTTCCTGACCAACTACCTGGGCGCGCAGGTGATCAACCTCAACTCCTCGGAGCTCTACACCGCGCTCGAGCGCGGCACCGTCGACATCACCGCCTGGACCCAGATCGGCCTGATGGACCTGAACTGGGACCGCTACATCAAGTACCGCATCCTCCCCGAGTTCTTCTCCACCGACCTGCACATCCTCTTCAACCAGAAGAAGTGGAACGCGCTCTCGCCGAAGAGCCGCGAGATCCTGCAGCGGGTGGCGATCGAGCACGAGGTCTCCAGCCTGAAGGCGCTGCAAGCGCTGTGGCAGAAAGAGGAGGCCGAGCTCAAGAAGCGCGGCATCAAGACGCTCTCGCAATCGCCCGAGGCGTCGAAGAAGTTCGTCGCCGGCGCGCGCACCGCCAGCCTGCAGCGCATGAAGGAGCGGATGGAGAAGGCCGGCGGCATGGAGAACTACGACAAGGTAGTCAAGCTCTTCACGCCCGACTGACCGAAATCGGGGTCAGAGCCCGAATTCGGGTATATCCGCTCACGCCATGCGAATTCGGGCTCTGACCCCGATTTCTCGGACCTACGACGCCGTGCTGTACGGCATGGCGGTGTTCGCCGGCGCGCTGATGGTGGCGATGATGGCGATGATCACGCTCGATGTCGTGCTGCGCAACCTCGGCACGCAGGGCTCGGCGCACTTCTTCACGTTCACCGAATACTTCCTGTTGCTGATCCCGCTGTTCGGTGCGCCCTGGCTGGTGCGCGAAAAGGGCCACATCTACATCGAGGTGCTCACCGGCGCGCTGCCGGCGGCGGTGCAGCGGCGGCTGATGCTGGCGGTGGTGGTCGCCTGCGTGGTGGTTTGCGCGGTGCTGGCATGGTACGGCGGCGCCATCACGCTGCAGAACTTCCTGCAGAACGAGAAGGACGTGCGCTCGTTCGACATGCCGCGCTGGCCGCTGATGGCGGCGATGCCGCTGTCGTTCGGCATGATGGCGCTCGAGTTCCTGCGGCTGCTGCTGCGGGGCGAGAGCCCCTACGGCAGCGGCGCCTCGGCAGCGCAGGAGTAAGCGGATGGAATGGCAGCTCGCCGCGCTGCTCCTGTTCGGCCTGATCGTGGTCCTGATGCTGCTTGGCATGCCGGTAGCGATGGCATTCCTCGCCGCCAATATCGTCGCGGCAATGATCTTCATGGGCGGCACCGCCGGCATCACGCAGCTGCTGAACAACGGCTTCGGCGCCATGACCAGCTTCGCGCTGGTGCCGATCCCGATGTTCCTGCTGATGGGCGAGCTGTTCTACTACACCGGCCTCGCCGAGCGCATGTTCAACGCGATCGACCGCCTGCTCGGCAACATCCCGGGCCGCCTGGCCTACGTCACGGTGGTCGGCGGCACCGGCTTCGCGGCGCTGTCGGGCTCGAGCATGGGCTCGACGGCGCTGCTCGGCTCGCTGATGGTGCCGGAGATGATGAAGCGCGGCTACAGCAAGTACCTGTCGATGGGTCCGATCATGGGCACCGGCGGTCTGGCGGTGATCATTCCGCCCTCGGCGCTCGCCGTGCTGCTCGCCACGCTCGGGCGCATCGATGTGGGCGACCTGCTGCTGGCCGGCGTGGTACCCGGTGTGCTGCTCGCCGGACTGTACGCCGGCCTGATTTTCGCCTGGACCTGGATCGCGCCGGGTTCCGCCCCGGGGTACGCGGTAGAGCGCGTGGCGCTGGCCGCGAAGCTGCGCTTGATCGTCCTCGACGTCATGCCGATGGTGCTGGTGATCGTGCTGGTGATCGGCCTGATGGTGTCCGGCGCGGCCACGCCGACCGAGGCCGCGGCGCTCGGCTGCGTAGGCGTGATGATCCTCGCGGCGCTGTACGGCCGCCTGAGCTGGCGGGCGTTCCGCCGCTCCGTGGACGCGGCGCTGCGCGTCACGGTGATGGCGTTCCTCATCATCCTCGGCTCGGCGACCTTCAGCCAGCTGCTCGCCTTCTCCGGGGCCTCGGCCGGCCTGATCGGCTGGGCCACCCAGTTCGAAGTATCGAAGCTCGGCATGCTGTTCATCATGATCGCCATCATCTTCTTCCTCGGCTGCTTCATGGACCAGCTGTCGATGATGCTGCTGACCGCGCCGATCTTCTTTCCCCTTGCGCAGACGCTCGGCTTCGACCTGATCTGGTTCGGCCTGATCATGCTGCTCGCTCTCGAGGTCGGCTACACCACGCCGCCGTTCGGCCTGCTGCTGTTCGTGATGAAGGGCGTGGCGCCGCCGGGTACCACCATGCGCGACATCTACCTCGCCGCGGCGCCTTTCATCGCCTGTGTTCTGCTGTTGATCGTGCTTATCATCGCGTTCCCGCCGGTCGCCACCTGGTTGCCGCAGATCAGTCACTGAAGGAGATCCATTGGCCAGCACTGCAGGAATGAGAACCGGCGAGGAGCTCGCCGGCAAAGTCGCCATCGTCACCGGCGGCGCGCGCAACATCGGCCGCGCCATCGCGCGCTCGCTCGCCGCCGGCGGCGCATCGGTGATGGTGAACGCCAAAACCTCGCGTGCCGAGGCCGAGAAAACCGTCGAGATGATCGGCGCCAGGGCTGCGCTGCATATCGCCGACGTCACCAGCGAGAAAGACGTGGCGGCCATGGTGGAGGCGACGGTGAAGCGCTTCGGCCGGCTGGATTTCCTGGTGAATAACGCTGCAGTTCGATATGAAACTGCATTTGGATCCATGAGCTATGACGAATGGCGCCAGGTGCTGGCCATCGTGCTGGACGGGGCGTTTCTCTGCGCGCAGGCGGCATTGCCGCACATGATCAAGGCAGGCGGCGGCACCATCGTCAATATCGGCGGCCAGACCGGCCACAAGGGAGCGGCGGAGCGCGCGCATGTGATCACGGCGAAGGCCGGGCTCGCCGGCATGACCAAGGCGCTGGCGATGGACCTCGCCCCGCACAAGATCACGGTGAACTGCGTGGTGCCGGGAACCATCGAGAGCCAGCGCGGCCTGCCGGGCGTGCCCGACCGGCCGGCGCATCGCCTGACCGTGCCGCCGATCGGCCGGCGCGGCGAGCCGGAGGAGATCGCCGCCATGGTGCGCATGCTTTGCGGCCCGGACGCGCGCTACATCACTGGCCAGGCGATCCACGTCAACGGCGGCGGCTACCTGGCGTGAAGCAGGATTTGATCTCGCCGGTGATGCGCCGGCTCAGCTCTTACATTTCTCAGGCCGGAAAGCAGGAGCTACCGGCGCCGGTCACGGAGAAGACCAAGCATCACGTTCTCGACACCATCGCCGCGATGGTGTCCGGCGCACGCCTGCTGCCCGGCCGCAGCGGAATCTCCTACGTGAAGACGCTGGGCGGTACGAAGGAGTCGTGCGTAATCGGCAGCCGCATGCTCACGAATGCCGCCAACGCCGCGCTCGCCAACGGCATGTCGGCGCACGCGGACGAGACCGACGACTCGCATGCGCCGTCGCTCACGCATCCGGGCTGCGGCGTGGTGCCGGCGGCGCTCGCCGTGGCCGAAAAGCAGGGCAGCAGCGGCGAGGCGTTGCTGCGGGCCGTCGCGCTCGGCTACGACCTCTGCGCGCGCCTGACGATGTCGCTCGATGCCTATGAATTTCGCGAGGACGGCCATTCGACGCACAGCTTCGGGCCCATGTTCGGTGCTGCGGCTGCCGCAGGTTCGTTGTTGGGTTTGAACGAAACTCAATGCCGGTACCTTCTTTCCTACACGGCCCAGCAAGCCTCCGGAATCTCCTGCTGGATGCGCGACGAGGGCCATGTCGAAAAGGCCTTCGACTTTGGCGGCATGCCGGCGCGCAATGGCGTGAGCGCGGCGGCCATGGTGGCGCACGGCCTGAGCGGCGTGGACGACGTGTTCTCCGGCGAGCGCAGCTTCTTCGTCGCCTACGGGCGCGATCCGAAGCCCGAAGTGCTGGCCGAAGGGCTGGGCGAGACCTACGAGATCCTGCGCACCAATATCAAGCGCTGGTCGGTCGGCTCGCCGATTCAGGCCCCCTTGGATTCGCTTTCAGAATTGATTCAACAGAATGAATTCAGGGTGGAGGATGTCGAGAGCGTAGTGGTGAAGGTCTACAAGCAGGGCGCCAACACCACCGACAATCGCGACATGCCCGACATCTGCATGCAGCACCTGTGCGCGGTGATGCTGCTCGACGGCACGGTGAGCTTCAAGTCCTCGCACGACGAGAAGCGCATGCGTGACCGCAGGGTCTTGGAAGTCAGAAAGAAAGTAAGCCTGGAAGGTGACGAGGCGCTGAGCCAAGCGATGCCCAGCCGGCAGGGAATCGTCGAACTCACGCTGCGCGGCGGACGCAGCCTGCGGCACCATACCAAAGCGGTGCGCGGCACGTGGGAAAACCCGATGCCGCGTGCCGAAGTCGACGCGAAGAGCTACGATCTGCTCGCGCCGGTGACCGGCAAGGCGCGCGCGCGCAAGCTGTGCGACGCGGTGTGGAGCCTGGAGAAGCTGCGGGATGTCCGCAAGTTGAGACCCTTGTTGATGGAGAAGCCATGAATCGAATCGTGCACCTCGCGCTGAAGGTCGACGACCTCGAGCGCACCACCGAGTTCTACCGCAAGGTGTTCGGCTTCAAGGAGATGAACACCGCCAAGGTGCGCGACCACACTTCGCGCCACCTGAGCGACGGCGCGCTCGATGTTGCGCTGATCAAGTACGACGCCGGCACCGAATCGGCCGAATCGAAGGCGGCGGGCGAGGGGCCGTGCATCCACCATTTCGCGGTCGAGGTCGACGACATCAAGGCTTCGACGAAGCAGGTGCAGGCCTACGGCTGCGAAATCATCAGCGACCCGGGGGTGATCCCGGTCAAGTTCCGCGCGCCCGGCGGGACGGTCTGCGAGCTGGTGCCGAAGGGCCGCTACCAGAAGCCCGGCGCCAAGAAAAAAGCCAAGTCGAAGCGATGAGGGCACGCGGCGCCGACTTCTGGTCGGGCCTCGCGCTCGGCGGGCTCGGCGCGTACATCATCGTCACCGCCTCGCGCTGGGAGTACCTCGGACAGGATGGGCCGGGGCCGGGGTTCTTTCCGCTCTGGTATGGCATTGCGATGAGCGCCTTGTCATTCCTGCTCGTCGTTTCTTCTTTGAAAAACCAAACCAGAATCGATTGGTCCGACGCGCCGCGTGCGCTTGCCACCTGGGCCGCGTTCGCCGCGATGTGCGCGGCGATCAAGCTGATCGGGTTCCTGCCGGCCTTCGCGCTGCTCACCTTCTTCATTGTCGCGGTGATGTATCGCCGGCCCCTCAAGGTCGCCGCTGCGGTCGCGGTGGCGCTGAGCGCAGGCTTCTACCTGGTGTTCCCGCTCGCGCTCAACGTCAAGCTGCCCTAGATGGAGGTCTTGTCCGGGCTGATGCAGGGCTTCGCGGTGGCGCTGCAGCCGCTGAACCTGCTTTGGTGCCTGGTCGGCGTGGTGCTCGGCACCGTGATCGGCGTGATGCCCGGCCTCGGCCCGCCGGCGACGATCGCGATGCTCCTGCCGCTCACTTTCCTGATGAACCCGGCGAGCGCGATGATCATGCTCGCCGGCATCTACTACGGCGCGAAGTACGGCGGCTCGACCACCTCGATCCTGCTCAACGTGCCCGGCGAGTCGGCGTCGGTCGCCACCTGCCTCGACGGCTACCAGATGGCGCGCAACGGCCGCGCCGGCGCGGCGCTCGGCATCGCTGCGATCGCCTCGTTCATCGCCGGCACGGTGGGGGTGTTCGGCCTGATGCTGATCGCGCCGCCGCTCGCCAGGCTGTCGCTCGCCTTCAGCTCGCCGGAGTATTTCGCGCTGATGACGCTCGGCCTCGCCATGGTGGTGCTGCTCGGCGGCGAATCGATGGTGAAGGCGCTGCTCGCCACGCTGGTCGGCCTCTGGCTGGCCGGCATCGGCACCGACCTCTTCAGCCAGACCTCGCGCTTTACCTTCGGCCGGATGGAGCTCCTGTCGGGGATCGACTTCGTGGTGGTGGCGATCGGCGTGTTCGCGATCGGCGAGGTGCTCGCCAACATGCACGAGCGCGGCGGCGCGCCGGCGATCGCAGTGCCGAAGGGGCTGCGCAACCTGCTGCCGACCAAGCAGGACCTGAAGGACTCGCGCTTCGCCTTCGCCAACGGCTCGCTAGTGGGCTTCTTCATCGGCGTGCTGCCGGGCGCGGGCTCGACCATCGCCTCGTTCATCGCCTACGGCATCGAGAAGGCGGTGTCGCGCCGCCCGGAGAAGTTCGGCCAGGGCGTGGTCGAGGGCGTAGCCGCGCCGGAGGGCGCGAACAACGCCGAGACCGGCGGCGCGCTGATTCCGATGCTCACGCTGGGCATCCCGGGCTCGTCGACCACCGCCGTGCTGCTCGCCGCGCTGGTGCTGTGGGGCTTCAAGCCCGGCCCGCTGTTCATCCCGGAGAATCCGGCGCTGTTCTGGGGCCTGGTGGCGAGCATGTACATCGGCAACGCGATGCTGCTGGTCCTCAACCTGCCGCTGGTGCCGCTGTTCGCACAGGTGCTGCGCGCGCCGACCTACGTGCTGTATCCGCTGATCCTCGGCATCTCGGTGGTCGGGGTCTACAGCACTTCGGGCAGCCTGTTCGACATCTGGCTGCTGGCCGGCTTCGGCCTCACCGGCTACCTGATGCGCAAGCTCGACTACCCGTCGGCCCCGCTGATCCTGGGCCTGGTGCTCGGCGGGGCGATGGAGCGCGCGCTGCGCCAGTCGCTGATGATGTCCGACGGCAGCCTTTCGATCCTGGTGTCTAGGCCGGTCCCGGCGGTGATGCTATCGTTGGCGCTGCTGATCCTGCTGGTTCCGCTGTTCGGCAAGTTCAATGCGTGGCGCGTGAAGGCGCTCAAATAAGACGAGGAGGGATGGATGAAGAAGCATCTGCTGTGCGCGGTGTTGCTGGCGTCATCGACGGCGTTTGCCCAGGGGTTCACCCCCACCCGGCCGATCGAGCTGGTGGTGCATACCGGACCGGGCGGCGGCAGCGACGTGCTGGCGCGCGCCATGGCCAACATGATGGAGAAGGAGAAGCTGCTGCCGGTGCGTGCCCAGGTGGTGAACAAGCCCGGCGGCGGCGGCGTGGTGGCCGCGGCGTATCTCGCCGAGAAGAAGGGCGAGACGCACACCATCGGCATCTTCACCGGGGTGTGGCTCACCAACCCGCTCACCAGCAACGAGGCCAGGGTATCGCTGAAGGACCTGACGCCGATTGCCCGCCTACTGCTCGAGCCGGCGGTCATCGCGGTGAAGGCCGACGCCCCGTACAAGACGCTGAGCGACTTCGTGAACGCGGCAAAGCAGAAGCCGGGCGAGCTCAAGCAGTCGGGCGGCTCGATCACCAGCCGCGACAACGTGGTGCGCCAGCAGCTGCAGAAAGCCACCGGCACGCGCTGGCAGTTCATCTCCTTCCCCGGGGGCGGCGAGCGCATCGCGGCGCTGCTCGGCGGGCACGTCAACATGATGGTGATCGAGCCCAACGAGGCGGGCGAGCACATCCGCGCCGGCAACATGCGCCTGCTCGCGCAGGTCAACGAGACGCGCCTTGCGGCGTTTCCGAACGTGCCGACCCTCAAGGAAGCCGGGTTCAACGTCACCCCGGTGCCGCAGGTGCGCGGGGTGGTCGCGCCGCCGGGAATCCCGCGCGAGAACGTCGCCTACTGGGAAGGCGTATTCAAGAAGCTCGGCCAGACCGAATCGTGGAAGAAATACGTCGCCGACAACCAGTTCGAGGACGCCTACCAGAACGCCGCGGAGCTCTCCAAGTTCTACGAGGAGTTCACCAGCCAGATGCGCGGCATCCTGCAGGAGGCGGGCGTCAAGACCGTCCGTTAGCCATGTGAAGGTGAAGGTCGCCATCGCCGGCGGCGGCCCGGCCGGCATGATGCTCGGCCTGCTGCTCGCGCGCGCCGGCATCGAAGCGCTGGTGCTCGAGAAGCACGCCGACTTCCTGCGCGACTTCCGCGGCGACACGCTGCATCCTTCGACCCTCGAGGTGATCGCCGAGCTCGGCCTGCTCGACGCGCTCCTCGAGCTGCCGCACGACCGGGTCGACGAGATCGCGGCGCAATTCGGCGATACGCCGCTGAAGATCGCCGACTTCCGCCACCTGCCCACCCGTTGCGGGTTCATCGCCATGATGCCGCAGTGGGACTTCCTCAATTTCCTGGCGCAGCAGGGCGCGCGCTATCCGCATTTCAAGCTTCGGATGCAGGCCGAGGTTACGGGCTTAGTTGAAAAAGATTCTCACGTTGTGGGGCTGAAGGTCGGGAACGAAGAAATCAAATCCGATCTGGTGATCGGCGCCGACGGCCGGCGGTCCACCGTGCGAGCGCACGCGGGCCTGGAAGTCGAGAACCGAGGCGCGCCGATCGACGTGCTGTGGTTCCGCCTGTCGCGCAAGCCGGGGGATCCCGAGAACAGCATGGGGCGCTTCGATCCGGGCGCGGCCCTGGTGCTGATCAACCGCCGCGACTACTGGCAGATGGGCTACGTCATCCCCAAGGGCGCCGCGGATGAGCTGCGCAGCGCCGGCCTGCCGGCCTTCCGCGAGCGCCTCGTGCGACTTCTGCCGTGGATGGCCGACCGGGCGGACGAGCTCGTGGATTGGGACCAGCTGAGCCTGCTCACGGTGCAGATAGACTGCCTGAAGCAGTGGTGGCGA
Organism: Burkholderiales bacterium; assembly: GCA_035251855.1. Taxonomy (GTDB): domain Bacteria; phylum Pseudomonadota; class Gammaproteobacteria; order Burkholderiales; family SG8-39; genus SCGC-AG-212-J23. The sequence continues at coordinate 9,637 of DATFDV010000064.1, forward strand.
CCGGGCCTGCTCTGCATCGGCGATGCCGCCCACGCCATGTCGCCGGTGGGCGGCGTGGGCATCAACATCGCCATCCAAGATGCTGTGGCGGCAGGGAATTTCCTGGGCGGAGGCGACTTTTCGCCGGCCAACTTGCGCAGGTTCCAGCGCCGGCGAGAGTGGCCCGCGCGCGCCACTCAGCGGCTGCAGATCCTCGCCCAGGACCGGATCATTTCGCGCGTTTTGCGGACCAAGGCGCCGCTCGCCGTGCCGCTCGGCTTTCGCCTGCTCGCGCGCCACGCCTGGCTGCGACGGCTGCCGGGGCGGCTTATCGGCATGGGGTTGCGCCCGGAACACATTGCTGCGTTGCAGTAAGCATAAAAATGTATTATTTCACGCGAGTAATCTGATCTAACAGCTAGAGTACAAACGTTTTCCCGGAGGCGGGCGAGTGCCGGCGCGGGTTGTGTGACCCGCTACAACACTAGAAACGGCGCTTCCTCCCGAGCACCCACAAGGTGCGGAACGAAGTTCTATTTGATTGAGGGGGAGTTCCCCAGTGTCCGTAGCGGCAGCAGGCGCTATCAAGGTGCTCGTCAT
>DATFDV010000065.1:0-3848 GCA_035251855.1 Burkholderiales bacterium
CCGGTCGATCCGCAGAAGGTCGAGGACGCGCTGAAGAAAAACAAGGACACCAAGGTCGTCGCCTTCGTCCATGCCGAGACCTCGACCGGCTGCCAGTCGGACGCCAAGCTCCTCACGCAGATCGCGCACAAGTACGGCGCGATGGTGATCGTCGACGCCGTCACCTCGCTCGCCGGCACGCCGGTGAAAGTCGACGAGTGGGAAATCGACGCCATCTATTCGGCCAGCCAGAAGTGCCTGTCGTGCACGCCGGGCCTGTCGCCGGTGTCGTTCTCCGAACGGGTGGTCGAGCACGTGAAGAAGAGGAAGGACAAGATCCACAGCTGGTTCATGGACATGAACCTGCTGTTCAACTACTGGAGCGCCGGCACGCGCACCTATCACCACACCGCGCCGACCAACTCGCTGTTCGCGCTCCACGAGGCGCTGCTCCTCATCCGCGAGGAAGGCCTGGAGAACGCCTGGGCGCGCGCCACGCGCCACCACCTGGCGCTGAAGGCTGGCCTCGAAGCAATGGGAATGAGCTTTCTAGTAAAAGAAAAATCTCAATTACCACAGATGAACGCGGTCTTCTGCCCTCAGGGGGTCAACGAGGCCGAGGTACGCAAGACGCTGCTCAACGAATTCAGCATCGAGATCGGCGCCGGCCTGGGCCCGCTCGCCGGCAAGATCTGGCGCATCGGCCTGATGGGCTACAGCTGCCGCCCGGACAACGTGATGCTCTGCCTCTCGGCGCTCGGCTCGGTGCTCTCCGACATGGGCGTGCCGGTGCACGTCGGCGATGCCGAAGCCGCCGCGCACGGCGCCTACGCGCAGATGCATGTGCGCGATGCGCAACGCAAGAAAAGGGCCGCCTAGAAATTGCATTACCACATCGACGCTGACGAAGAGTTCCTTCGGGTCACCCTCAGCGGGCGCGACGAGGACCGGCCGCCCTCCGAAGTCTGCGCGCTGGTGCTCGCCGAGAGCCGCAAGCGCAACCGCAAGCGCATCCTGATCGAGCTCGACCAGCAGTTTCCGCTCTCGCCGACCAGCCAGTACCACCTGGTCACCAATCTGCCGAAGATCGGCTTCACCGCCGAAGAGCGCATTGCCCTGGTGCATAAAACGCCCTACGCGCAGAACGCCAATCACTTCATCAACCTGCTCGGACGCAACCACCGCGTGATGGTGCGCAACTTCACCGGCCTGGAGCCGGCGAAGGAGTGGCTGCGCGGGAACTCCAGCTAGCGCCTGGACACGCTGACCCACGCGCTCTCGGGCGCACTTCTCGCGCGCGCAACCGCCCCGCAGGATGCGCCGCCGCGTTCGCTCCCCCGGCGCATCGCCGCCGGTTTCTTCGCCTGCGCCGCCCCGGACCTGGACTTCGTCATCGGCTTCGTCGGGCCGGTCGAATACCTGCTTACGCACCGCGGCGTCACGCATTCGTTCATCCTGCTGCCGGCCTGGGCGCTGGTGTATTCGTGGATCCTGGCGAAGGTGCTGCGCGAACCCGACAGGGGAGGAAAGGCAGGCTGGCGCGCGCTCTACGGCATCACCGCGCTTGCCCTTGCGGCCCACATCGCCGGCGACCTGATCACCAGCTTCGGCACCATCATCTTCGCGCCGCTCTCCGACTGGCGCGCGGGCATCGGCACCACGTTCATCATCGACCTCTGGTTCAGCGGCATCATCCTGGCCGGCCTGGTGTTCTCGCTCGGTTTTCCAAAGTCCCGCTGGCCCGCGGTCGCGGCGAGCGTGGCGCTGGCCGGCTACGTCGGGTTCCAGTACCTGCAGAAGCAGCACGCGCTGGAGTTCGGCGCCGAGTACGCGAAATCCCTCGCACTACGCGATGCGCAAGTAAGCGTGCAGCCGCGCCCGGTGTCGCCGTTCAACTGGACGGTGTTCGTCAGCGACGACGAGGCGCATCGCTTTGCCCACGTCAACCTGGTGCGCAAGGAGCCGCGCCGCTACCAGGCCGGCGAGGGCTTCATCGCCCGGCTGAATGCTCCGTACCTGCCGCGCGAGCAGGCGGTATGGGTGACGCGTCGGCGCTATGGGGAGACTGACAGCGCGATGATCCGCGACGCCTGGAACTCGGAGGCGCTCGCATTCTTTCGCTGGTTCGCCGCGCTGCCGGCGTTCGACGGCATGAGCGAGGGGTCGACCTGCGTGTGGTTTACCGACCTGCGCTTCATTACCCCCGGGCGCGAGGGCATGCCGTTTCGCTACCGGGTGTGCCGCGAACGCGAGGGCGCGCCCTGGCGGCTGGTTATTTCTTGATCTGCCGGACGAAGCGCTCGGCGAGCTGGGGCTGCGAGGCGTAGGCGTCGAGCACCGGCTGCATTTTCTCGCTCAGCGCATCGAGGCGCTCGCCGGGCGCGGGATGGGTCTTGAACATCAGTGCGATGGCGGAGTCCTGCGCGCTGATCGCCTGGAGGGTCTGCAGCACCGAAGGCAGGCCGTAGGCGTCATAGCCGCCGCGCGCGGCGATGACGATGCCAAGGCGGTCGGCTTCGAGCTCGTCGCCCTTGTCGAGGCCGCGGCTGTACATCTCGGTGCCGAAGGCGATCAGCTTGTCGCGCGCCGGGCCGGCGCGATCCTTGAGGGCCATCGACATGGCATCGCCGGCGAGGCTGCTCTGCGCGCCCTTCTGGATCGCCTTCAGGTGGTGCTTGCGCAGGACGTGCACGATTTCGTGGCCCAGCACCCCGGCGAGCTCGGCCTCGTTGTGCATGCGCTCCAGCAGGCCGCGGGTGATGAAGATCGTCCCGCCGGGCACCGCGAAGGCGTTGACGTTGGGGGAGTCGAGCACGCCGAACTGCCACGGCAGGTCGGGGCGCTCGGTCTGCGCCGCCAGCCAGCGGCCGACGTGGTTGACGTAGCGCTGCAGGCGCGCGTCGGCCACCAGGGGCGCCGCGCCCAGGAGGCGCGAGGCGACGTCCTTGCCGATCGCGATCTCTTCGGGCTCGTCGATTTCCTTCACCGCCTTGCCGACGTTCTTCACCGTCTCGACCATCTTGTTGATGTCGAAGCTCGGCATGCGGAATTGCGCCTGCGCGCCGGCGGCAACCGCCAGACCGGCGAGGAGCAGCAGGATTTTCATTTTGGGTAGGCCACCGCGGCGGGCGTCAGCTTGCCCTGCGTGGCGAAGCCGCTAGCGGCGTCGCGGTCGGCGGCGAACTTCTCCAGCTTGGCGAGCTCGGCCGGATTAGGCTGGGCATTGGCGATCTGCTCGGCGTCGAGGCCGCGGACCCCGGTCGTGACCTGGGTGCCGCTGGTGCCGGTGCGCGCGACGTTGAACATCTGCGACAGGCCGCTCGCGCCCGGCTTGGCGGCGCCGGCGCTGCCCAGGCGCAGCGCGAGCATCCGCACCCAGCCGTCGCCGCTGACGGACTTGACCCGCATCCAGCCGCTCTTGCGCTCCAGGACCTCGACCGCGGTTTGCTCGGCCAGCGCCGCCACGGTGTCGGAATCGCTGGCGGGGGCTTGCTTGAGGTCGGTGGCGCGGATCACGGTGGCCGGCTCGGCCAGCGCAATCGCCGGGAGGATCAGCAGAACGGCGAGGCATTTCATGTCGCTGAATTCTTTCTTCGAGGCTCCAGCAACTCTACAGGCTGGGCACGGCCTTTGACAGGGAAAGTTCCGCAGGAGACGAACTCGAAGGCGTCACCGCAGCGCTCGGCGGTGTGGCGCGAGACCAGGATGCGGCGTTTGGCGTCCTTGGTCAGGCCTTCGATGCGGCTCGCCAGGTTCACGGTGTCGCCGATCGCGGTGTACTCCAGGCGGCGCTTCTGCGAGCCCATCAGGCCGACCACCGCCGGGCCGGAGTGCAGGCCGATGCCGACATCGAAGTCCGACTGCTCCGC
>DATFDV010000066.1:0-6440 GCA_035251855.1 Burkholderiales bacterium
GCCCGCGCAGCGCGCGCGTCGAGGTCGCGGGGCGCTATGCGGTGGTAGACTTTCGCCTGTTGCGCCAGCAGATTTTCGTGAATGCACCCAAGGCGCCCAGCGCCGCCGGGGGAGGTCCAAGACCATGAACCGAAATTTGAACATCGCCGCGGCTGCCGCCGTCGTGCTGCTTGCCGCCGGCTGCGCCGCCAAGAAAGGCTTCGAGCAGCCGGGGTTCGCGTTCGGCTGCCCGATCGGCGAGGCCAAGGTGAGCTCGATGGACGACCTGGTGCGCACCAAGGTGGTGAGCGAGGGCCGGCGCACCACGATCCAGGCCACCGAGATGCGCTGCTCGAAGGCCGGCGAGCTATTGAAGATCGACGCCAACCTCAACAACGACAGCCGCAGCGTGAAGCGCCTGGCCTACAAGTTCCGCTGGATCGACCGCGAAGGCATGCGGGCGTGGGACGAGGAGCCCTGGAAGCCGCTGATGCTCTACGAGAACTCCAACCTGGTGATCAATACCGTGTCGCCGACCAACAAGGCGGTCGACTTCCGCCTGATCCTGCGGAGCGAGGAATGAACGGCGCTCTGTACCGCCTGGGCCTCGCGGCCAGCCTGGCCGCCGCCGCCCTCGCCGCCGGCTGCGCCAAGGAGCAGACGCGCTATGGCGATGCCCGCGCGGTCGAAACCCTCACCAACCAGTTCGGCTCGACCGACCTGCAGCTGATGGCCGAGTCGATGGCCCGCTCGATGCTTCATGCGCCGGTGATCGCCAGCTCCAACCTGCCGATCGTCACGGTGCAGGAAGTGCGCAACAAGACCAGCGAGTACATCGATACCCGCGCCATCACCGACAGCATCCGCGCCGAGCTGCAGAAGGGCGGGCGCGTGCGCTTCGCCGTCGACGCCGCCGGCATGACCCAGCAGACCGAGGAGCTCAAGCGCCAGCAGAGCGAGCTCTACGCCAAGGAGCAGGCCGCCGAGATGGGCCGCATGGTCGGCGCGCAGTACCGCCTCGAGGGCAACATCATTTCCATCGTCAAGCAGGTGAAGGAGACGAAGGACGTGTACTACAAGCTCAACCTGCAGCTGTGGAACATCCGCAACGGTCTGCTCGAGTGGTCGGACGAGAAAGAGATCCGCAAGACCACCACCCGGGGCTAGTCACCGCAATCTTCAACGAAGGAACCCCATGAAACGCAAGTACGGAGCCGCGCTCGCGCGGGAAACCCTCGCCGAGCAGCGCATGCGCGAACGCGCCGCCGAGATGAAGGACAACAGCAAGAACTACGGCAGCAAGGCGAACAAGGGCTCGCCGGTGCGCGGCAAGCGCCGCGGGCGGGCCTTCAAACCCGCCTACATGAAATAGAGAATTCGGGGACCGAGCCCTAACTGCGAAGCTGCGCGTCGCCGGAGTTAGGGCTCCGTCCCCGAATTCTCAGCGCTCCAGGCGGAAGAAGTTCTGGTTGAACCAGCCCGCCAGGGCGTCCAGCTCCTGGCTGGAAAGCTTGCCGAAGTGGCGCGTCACTTCCTCCCTCAGGGCGGCAACGGTCTTGATCTGCGGCAGCCGCGGCATCTCCCCGCCGGCGAAGGCGCTCGGCGCCATCGTGAGGAGCGCCGTCAGGTTGGAGGATTGCGGTGCCATACATCCAGCCTAACGGCCGATCGTGACCGCCGGTTGACCGCGAGCAATCTTTAACTGTGCTGCAGGGCGGCAATCGCCCGCGAAGGTCAACTCTTGAAAACCTTCACTCTTCCGAGGGCACTCGCGCAAGGTCCTTGAGCCAGGCGTTGGCGCTGCCGTCCGAGGGCATGCGCCAGTCGCCGCGCGGCGAGAGCGAGCCGCCCGAGCCGACCTTGGGCGCGTTGGGCACGGCGCTGCGCTTGAACTGGTTGCGGAAGAAGCGCTGCAGGAACACCCCCAGCCACTTGCGGATCTCGCGCAGCTTGTACTGTCCGCGCCAGGCGTGCCAGGCGAGGAACGCCACCTTGGCCGGCGAGTAGCCGAAGCGCAGGATGTAGTACAGGTTGAAGTCCTGCAGCTCGTAGGGCCCGACGCTGGCCTCGCTCTTCTGGCTGCCCGGCACCAGCTCCGGGCTGATCTCGGTCTCGAGCACCCGCTTGAGCGCGCGCTTCACGTCGGCGCTGAATTCCTCGGATTCGGCCAGCCAGCCCACCAGGAACTGGATCAGCGTCTTCGGCACGCTGGCGTTCACGTTGTAGTGCGACATGTGGTCGCCCACGCCGTAGGTCGCCCAGCCCAGCGCCAGCTCGGACAGGTCGCCGGTGCCCACCACCATGCCGCCCTGGAAGTTGGCCAGGCGAAAGAGGTGGCTGGTGCGCTCGCCCGCCTGGACGTTCTCGAAGGTGACGTCGTAGACCTTCTTCCCCCTGGCGAAGGGGTGGCCGATGTCCTTCAGCATCTGCAGGCACGAGGGCTTGATGTCGATTTCCTCCGCCGTGGCGCCGACCGCGCGCATCAGCTGCCACGCCTGGCTCTTGGTGCGCGTCGAGGTGGCGAACCCCGGCATGGTGTAGGCGAGGATGTTGGCGCGCGGCAGCTTGAGCTCGTCCATGGCGCGCGCACAGACGATCAGCGCCTGCGTCGAGTCGAGCCCGCCCGAGACGCCGATCACCAGCTTCTTCGAGCCGGTGGCGCGCATGCGCGTCGCCAGGCCCTGCACCTGGATGCGGTACACCTCCTCGCAGCGCGCATCGCGCGTGCGCGGGTCGCTCGGCACGTAGGGCCGGGGTTCGATTTTGCGCTCGAGGAGCAGCTTGCCCTTCGGTACGGGGACTGAAAATCCAATCTCCCGGAAAACCTCGCCGGCATGCCGGCGCATGGCGGCGCCGAAGGTGTTCTGCCGCATGCGGTCGGCCAGCAGGCGGTCGAGGTCGACGTCCGCCAGCGCGAGCTGCGGCTCTTCGGCGAAGCGGCGCGACTCCGATACCAGCGTGCCGTTCTCGTAGATCAGCGCGTGCCCGTCCCAGGCGAGGTCGGTCGTCGATTCGCCCAGGCCGGAGGCGCTGTAGAGATATGCCGCGAGGCAGCGCGCCGACTGGTTGCCGACCAGCTGGTGGCGATAGCCCTCCTTGCCGACGATCACGTTGGATGCCGAAAGGTTGGCGATCACCGTGGCGCCCGCCAGCACCGCGAACGAAGAGGGCGGCGTCGGCACCCACAGGTCCTCGCAGATTTCGACGTGGAGGACCAGGTTCTGGATTTCCGTACAACGAAAAATCAGGTCCGTTCCGAAGGGGGCCTGCTGTCCCGCCAACTGCACCTCTTGCTGCCGCGCCGTGCGTCCCGGCGTGAACTGCCGGCCCTCGTAGAACTCGCGGTAGTTCGGCAGATACGTCTTCGGCACGACCCCGACCAGGCGGCCCTGGCACACCAGCGCTGCGCAGTTGTAGAGCAGCCCGTTTAGCGCTACCGGCAGCCCAACCAGTGCGGCCAGCGGCAGATTTTTCGTTTGTCGTAACAACTCATCGAGGGCGTCCTCGGCCGCCTCGATCAGCGCCTGCTGGTGGAAAAGATCGTCGCAGGTGTAGGCCGAGAGCCCGAGCTCGGGGAAAACGGCGAGGATCGCCTTCTCGCGCGCCGCTTCGCGCATCAGCCTTACCGTCGCTTCGAGGTTGTATTGCGGATCGCCGACGCGCACCAGCGGCGTGGCCACCGCCATGCGCGCGAATCCGTGGCGATACAGGTTGAAGAAATCCTTCACCCCGCGATTCTAACGTACCCGCTATATGGTACGATAAGCCATATGTTGCTCCTGCGGGAAACCGTCGTCACGCCGGAGGGAATCCTCGATATCGAGCTGCACGACGACCTGCGCTATCGCCTGAGCTGGCGCGGCGTGGTCTACGAGCCGAATGCGCGCTACCGCTTCCGCTCGGTGGAGCAGCTGCGCTATGACTTCGAGCGCGATGTCCAGGCCGCTTGAGATCCGGCTAGGCGCCGCCGGCGATGCGCTCGATCGCTTCGAGGCTGCGTGGCACCGCGTCGCGGAAGGGCGCGCCATGCGGCCTTTGGAGATTTTGACTTTTCCCGATCTGCCTTTACTCCTCCGGACGCTTTCGGTGGCCAGATGGGTTCTTCTGCAGAAATTGAGCGAGCAAGGGCCGCTTTCCATCTATGAGCTGGCCAAGCGGCTGGGACGGGACTACAAGAACGTTCACACCGATGTAACGCAATTGGCGGCCATTCGGCTCATCGAGCGCCAGGCGGACGGGAGGGTCGCGGTTCCGTGGGAATTGTTACGGGCCGAACTCAAGCTGTAGATGGCCTGTCAAACTCAGGCTATGCATCCCAAGGACCTGTCCATAAGTAGTGGTGTAAATGCCGAACGCGCTCTGAACCTGGAGCACTACTGGATGCCGTTCACCGACAACCGGCGCTTCAAGGCGAAGCCGAAGCTGGTGGTGTCGGCGAAGGACATGCATTTCACCACCGCGGAGGGCAAGCAGGTGCTCGACGGCCTGGCCACCCTGTGGTGCGTCAACGCCGGCCATGGGCGGCCGCGCATTGTCGAGGCCATCCGCAAGCAGGCGGGCGAGCTCGATTTCGCTGCGTCGTTCTCGTTGGGGCATCCGCTCGCCTTCCGCCTGGCGGAGCGCATCGCCGGGGTGGCCCCCAAAGGCATGGGCCATGTCTTCTACACCAACTCGGGCTCCGAGGCGGTCGACACGGCGCTCAAGATCGCGGTCGCCTATCACCGGCTGCGCGGCCAGGCGACGCGCACGCGCTTCGTCGGCCGCGAGCGCTCGTACCACGGCGTGAACATTGCGGGCATCTCGGTGGGCGGCGTGGCGGCGAACCGCAAGGCCTACAGCGGCGCGCTGCTGCCGGGCGTTGACCATCTGCGGCACACCCACGGCCTTTCCGAGAATCGTTTTGCGCGCGGCGAACCGCCGCACGGCGTCGAGCTGGCCGACGAGCTCGAAGAGCGCATCGTCGCGCTGCACGACGCGTCGAACATCGCGGCAGTGATCGTCGACCCGGTTTCGGCGTCGGGCGGGGTGCTGATTCCGCCGAAGGGCTACCTGCAGCGCCTGCGCGAGATCTGCACGCGCCATGGCGTCCTGCTCATCTTCGATGAGGTGATTACCGGCTGGGGACGCCTGGGCAAGCCTTTCGCCGCGCAGCATTTCGGCATCGAGCCCGATCTCATCACCTTCGCCAAGGGCATCACCTCGGGCGCGGTGCCGCTCGGCGGCGTGATCGTCAAGGACTCGATCTACGAGACGTTCACCGGCGCGTCGGGTGCGGGCATCGAGTTCTTCCATGGCTATACGTATTCGGGCCATCCGCTGGCGTGCGCAGCCGGCATCGCGACCCTGGATACCTACGAGGATGAAAACCTTCTCACCCGTGGAAGCAGCGACATCGCCAAGGCGTTCGAGGACGGCATCCATGCCTTCAAAGGCCTGCCGAACGTAGTCGATTGCCGCAACCTCGGCCTGATCGGCGCGGTGGAGCTCGCGCCGCGCCCGGGCGCGCCCAGCGCACGCGCCTATGAAGTATTCGAGAAATGCTGGGAAAAGGGCGTGTTCGTGCGCCCGGTGGGCGATGCGCTCGCCTTCTCCCCGCCGCTCATCGTGGAGAAGAAGCACCTGGAGCAGATGTTCGGCACCGTGGCCGAGGTGCTGAAAACCCAGTCCTAGGCTAGATCCAGCCGGCTTTCCGGAAGCGGAAGAAAAGAACGGCGTCGATCCCCACCATGGCGGCGATCGACAGCGGATAGCCGAACCGCCAGTGCAGCTCCGGCATGTGCTCGAAGTTCATTCCGTAGACGCCGGCAATCATGGTCGGGACCGCCACCAGCGCGGCGTAGGCAGCAAGGCTCTTGGTGATCTCGCCGTGCCCCATGTTGACCATGGCGAGCGCCACCTGGATCGCGGTGTTGGTGGTCTCGCGCGCCGCATCGATCGCCTGGTTGATGCGCGCGAGGTGGTCGTAGACGTCGCGAAAGTACTCGGTCAGGCCGTGGCACGCGAACGGCACGCGCCCGCCGAACAGCTTGCCGGTATGCTCCTGCGCCGGGCCGGTGGCATGCCGCAGCGTGGTGAGCTGCTGCTTCACGTAATAGAGCGCCTCGATGTTATCCCGCGGCGAAGCCCCTTCCTGGAAGAGGTGCTCCTCGACCCGCTCGAGCTCGCTTTCGATGGCGTCGAGGACCGGGAAATAGCGGTCGACCACGGCGTCCATCAGCGCATAGAGCACGTAGCCAGAGCCGTGCTTCAGCAGCTCCGGGTCGCGCTCGGCGCGCGCGCGGACCTCCTTGAAGCCGCGCTCGGTGCGGCTGCGCACCGACAGCACGTAGTTGCGGCCGACGAAGATGTCGATTTCGCCGACCTTGATCTCGTCGGTGGGCGCGAACTCGACGGTATGCAGCACCACGAACAGCGAGTCGCCGTATTCCTCGATCTTCGGGCGCTGGTGGCCGTGGCGCGCG
>DATFDV010000067.1:0-22955 GCA_035251855.1 Burkholderiales bacterium
GCGCGCGTCCTCGATGCGGCCGTCGGCGCCCACCTTGATCTGCAGCTTCATCACGTCGCCGCAGGCGGGTGCGCCGACCATGCCGGTGCCCACCGCGTCGTCGCCCTTGTCGAACGAGCCGACGTTGCGCGGGTTTTCGTAGTGGTCGATGACTTTGTCGCTGTATGCCATAGCTAACTCCTCAGTGTGCTGCCTGCTTTTAGCGCGGCTTTAATGCGCCGCCCATTGCACGGTACTCAAATCGATACCTTCTTTGTGCATCTCCCACAGAGGGGAGAGCTCCCTAAGCTTCTCTACCTTGCGCTTGATCAAGTCTATCGCGAAGTCGATCTCCTCCTCGGTTGTGAAGCGACCGAGGGTGAAGCGGATCGAGCTGTGCGCGAGCTCGTCCGAGCGCCCCAGCGCCCGCAGCACGTAGGAAGGCTCGAGCGAGGCCGAGGTGCACGCCGAGCCGGACGATACGGCGAGGTCCTTCACCGCCATGATCAGCGACTCGCCCTCGACGAAGTTGAACGACACGTTGAGGTTGTGCGGGATACGCTGGTCGAGGTCACCGTTGACGTAGGCCTCCTCGATACCCTGGATGCCCTTCAGCAGCCGGTCGCGCAGCGCGCGCACGCGCTCGTTCTCGCTCGCCATCTCGGCTTTCGCCAGGCGCGCCGCCTCGCCGAAGCCGACGATCTGGTGGGTGGCGAGGGTGCCGGAGCGGAAGCCGCGTTCGTGGCCGCCGCCGTGGATCTGCGCCTCGATGCGCACCCGCGGCTTGCGCCGCACGTAGAGCGCGCCGATGCCCTTCGGACCGTAGATCTTGTGCGCGGTGATGGTGAGGAGGTCGACCTTGAACTTCTGCACGTCGATCTCGACGCGCCCCGCCCCCTGCACCGCGTCGCAGTGGAAAATGATGCCTTTGGAGCGGCACAGCTCGGCGATTTCCCAGACCGGCTGCACCACGCCGATCTCGTTGTTCACCATCATGATCGAGACCAGGATGGTGTCGGGCCGCAACGCGGCTTTCAGCTGTTCAAGGGAAATCAACCCATTCGAATCGACTTCGAGGTACGTCGCTTCGAAGCCCTGGCGCTCGAGCTCGCGGAAGGTGTCGAGCACGGCCTTGTGCTCGGTCTTCTGCGTGATCAGGTGCTTGCCCTTGGTCTTGTAGAAGTTGGCCGCGCCCTTGATGGCGAGGTTGTTGCCTTCGGTCGCCCCCGAGGTCCAGACGATCTCCTTCGGGTCGGCGTTGAGCAGCGCGGCAACGTGCGCGCGCGCCTGTTCCACCGCCTCCTCGGCCTTCCAGCCGAACGCGTGCGAGCGGCTCGCCGCATTGCCGAAATGCTCGGTGAGATAAGGAATCATCTTCTCCGCCACACGCCGGTCCACCGGCGTGGTCGCGGAGTAGTCGAGGTAGACCGGAAGCCTCACGCTGCCACCTTCTCGTTGGCGGGCCGGAAATCCTTGATCACGGAGACCGGCTTGCCGCTCTGATGGGCGACCAGATCCGCGAGCGACACCGACGAGAGGTACTCGTGCATCTTCTCGTTCAGCGTGGCCCACAGGTCATGGGTCATGCAGCGCTTCTCGTCGTGGCAGTTTTCCTTGCCGCCGCATTGCGTGGCATCCATCGGCTCGTCCACCGCGGTGACGATGTCGGCGACCGTGATCGCCGCCGGCGGCTGCGCGAGGTTGTAGCCCCCGCCCGGGCCGCGCACGCTGGAAACCAGCGCCGCACGCCGCAGCTTGCCGAACAGCTGCTCGAGGTAAGAAAGCGAAATGTGCTGGCGCTCGCTGATTGCGGCGAGCGTGACCGGGCCGCGGTTCTGGCGCAGCGCCAGATCCACCATCGCGGTGACCGCGAACCTACCCTTCGTGGTGAGTCTCATGGAATCCTCAATACCTGATTAATGTAGTCAAGTATACCCCAAATCCGACTGATTTTGTCGGACAAAACCCTCAAGGGATACAGCAGGTTACTTGTGGTTTATTTGACCGCGCGCAACTGCTCGCGTTCGGACTTTTCGAGTCGCGCGAGCTTCTCCTGCACGGCGGCGAGGGCCCGCTCGAGCTCCTGCGAATGCTCGACCAGCTGCTGGATGGCCTTGGCGTACGGATCGTCGTGCTCGAGCACTACGGCGTAGGCATTGAAGCGCTCGGACCTGCCGCCCTGCTCCTCGACGATGCGTCCGGGAATGCCGACCACCGTCGCGCCGGCCGGGACTTCCTTCACCACCACCGCGTTCGAGCCGACGCGCGCACCGTCGCCGACGGTAAAGCCGCCGAGCACTTTCGCCCCGGCGCCGACCACCACCCCGGCGCCGAGCGTCGGGTGGCGCTTGGTCCCGCGGTAAAGCGAGGTGCCGCCGAGCGTGACGCCCTGGTAGATGGTGCAGCCATCGCCCACCTCGGCGGTCTCGCCGATCACCACCCCCATGCCGTGATCGATGAACACGCACGAGCCGATCTTCGCGCCGGGATGGATCTCGATGCCGGTGAGGAAGCGGCCGACGTGGGAGGTGAAGCGCCCCAGCCAGCGCAGCCCGCGCAGCCAGAACCAGCGCGCCAGCTTGTGGATGTAGATGGCGTGCAGCCCCGGATAGCAGAAGAGGATCTCGAGCGTGCCGCGCGCCGCCGGGTCGCGCTCGAGGATGCAGGCGATATCGCTGCGGAGTTTCCGGAACATTGGGACGATTCTATTCTTTCCCGACAAAATCCATCAACTATTCCATTTGGCGAGCAGCGCCTTGAGCAGGCCGCGCACGATATTCACCTCTTCGCGCTCGATGCCGGGCACGCGCGAGAACAGGCGCCGCCAGCGCTCGCGCAGGCGCGACGAAGGGGCCATGAAGCCGCTCTTCACCGCAGCCTCCTCCAAGTGTGCATACATGCCTTCGAGATCTTCCACCGTGGCGCGCTTCTCGGTGCGGGCGAACGGCATGGCGTTGTCCACCGCCATGTGCAGCTCGTAGGCCACCACCTGCACCGCCTGGGCGAGGTTGAGGGAGCTGAATTCCTTGCTCGCCGGGATGTGCACCAGGTACTGGCAGGCGAACATCTCCTCATTGGTGAGCCCGGCGGTCTCGGTGCCGAACACGAACGCCACCGGGCCGTCGATCTGCGTGGCCTGCACCGCGGCGCTGCGCACGTCGAGCACCTGCGGCGACCATTCGCGGCCGCGGGCGGACATGGCGAAAGCGGCCACGCAGTCCTTGATCGAATCCTCAAGCGTGGGATGGATTCGAGCGTTCTCGAGGACGTCCCCTGCGTTCGTGGCCATCCATTGCGCCTCCTTGGCCGGATAGCGCTCGGGCGCGACCAGCCGCAGGTCGGTGATTCCCATGGTCTTCATCGCGCGCGCCGCCGAGCCGATGTTTCCGGGGTGGCTCGGGCGGCACAGCACGATGCGAATTTCCGGCATGCCCCAGTCTAGCGCCGGGGCACGATCCTCCAGAGTTCGCCCTGGGTCTCGTCGGTCACGATGTACAGCGCGCCGTCGGCGCCCTGCCGCACGTCCCGGATCCGCTGGCCGCGCTCGGCGAGGAGGTGCTCCTCCCCGCTGACCTTGCCGTCCCGCAGGCGCAGGCGCACCAGCTTCTTGTCCTTCAGAGCGCCGATGAACAGGCTGCCGCGCCATTCCGGGAACGCCTCGCCGCTGTAGAACTGCGCGCCGGAAGGCGCGATCACCGGATCCCAGTAATAGACCGGCTGCTCGTAGCCCGGCCTTGCGGTCACCGCGCCGGGAATCGGCTTGCCGGAATACTCCTCGCCGTAGGCGACGAGCGGCCAGCCATAGTTCTTGCCCTTCTCGATCCGGTTGAGTTCGTCGCCGCCCTTCGTGCCGTGCTCGACCACCCATAGCTGCCCTTGCGCGTCGAACGCCATCGCCTGCACATTGCGGTGCCCCGAGCTCCAGATCTCGGATTTCGAGCCGTCGGGCGACACGCGCACGATCTTGCCGAGCGTGCTCTTCGGGTCCTGCGCGTACTTTCGCATCGGCGCGTCGGAGCGATCGCCGGTGCTCACGTACAGCATGCCATCCGGGCCGAACGCCAGGCGCGAGCCGTAATGCATGGTGCCGGCATAAGTCGGCATCACGCGGAAGATCACGCGCACCTCCTTCAACGCGTTTTCCGACAGCACCGCGCGCGCCACCGCCGTGCCGTTGCCGCCTTCGCGCGGCTCCGCGTAGCTGAAGAAAATCGTGCGGTCGGATTCGAACTTCGGGCTCAGAGCAACGTCGAGCAGGCCGCCTTGCCCGCGTGCGTCCACCCTGGGCACGCCTGAAATCGCTGGCCCGACCTCGCCTTTCGCCGACACGATGCGAAGGCGTCCCGGCTTCTCGGTGACCAGGAAATCACCGTTCGGCAACGGCTCGACAGCCCAGGGCTTCTCGAGCCCTTTCGCGAGTACGTCGACGTGGAAGCCGACCTCCGAGGCCTCTTCGCAGGCACGCGTCTGCCCCGGTACGGCCGGGCGCTGGCCGGGAACGTTCGCCTGTCGGGTTTCGAGCGGCTTGCACGATTGGCCGGCAGCGACAGTCGGTATCGCCAGTAAAACTACGAGCATGAGCGGAAACATGCGCGAAACCGTTGCAAGAAATATGCGATGCTGTCCCAATGATCGAGCTCGTGATTTCCCAGCGGCGCCGCGACCTCGGCGGCTTCGAGGTCGGCCGGGTGCTGCCCTTCGCCAAGCGCCGCATGGTCGGGCCGTTCGTGTTCTTCGACCACATGGGGCCGGTGAACTTTCCCGCCGGCCTGCCGCGCTCCGTAGACGTGCGGCCCCATCCGCACATCGGCCTGTCCACCCTGACCTATCTCTTCGACGGCGAGATCATGCATCGCGACAGCGTCGGCTCCGAGCAGCCGATCCGGCCGGGCGAGGTGAACTGGATGACCGCCGGCCGCGGCATTACGCACTCCGAGCGCTTCGAGCGCGCGCGCCGCGAAGGTGGCCGCATGGACGGCATCCAGGCCTGGGTGGCGCTGCCGCGCGAAGTCGAGGAGACGGATCCGGCGTTTTCGCATCACCTGGCGGTTCGACTGGATGAAAGACTCCGGCTGATCGCGGGCGAGGCTTTCGGCGCGAAGTCGCCGGTGCCGGTGTACTCGCCGCTCTTCTATTTGCACTGCGACCTTGCGGACGGCACCGCGGCCGATTTGCCCGACTACACGGAACGCGCGGCCTATGTCGCTTCGGGATCAATCGAAGTGGACGGCCAGCGCTTCGATGCCGGGCAGATGGTCGTTTTCGGCATTGGCGCGGCCCGCATCCACGGAGCTGGCGGAGCAACGGTGATGCTGCTGGGAGGTGAACCGGTCGGCGAGCGCTTCATCGAGTGGAATTTCGTCTCGTCGTCGCGCGAGCGCATCGAGCAGGCGAAGGCCGATTGGCGCGCCGGGCGCATGAAGCTGCCCGACCTCGACGATGCCGAATTCATCCCGCTGCCGGAGCCGGCGCCGCCGCCCAATCCGATGTCCTGAGCGCGGGGCGTCTAGAATACGCGCCCCATGCATCCCATGCTCAACATCGCGGTGCGCGCCGCGCGCAAGGCTGGCTCGGTCATCAACCGTGCGACGCTCGACGGCGCCGGGTTCGAGGTGCGTGCCAAGCAGCAGAACGACTTCGTCACGCGCGTCGACCACGCCGCCGAGGAAGCGATCCTCGAGATCGTGCGCAAGTCGTATCCCGACCACGCCGTATTGGCCGAGGAATCCGGCGCCGCCGCCGGCGCCGCCGAATACCAGTGGATCATCGACCCGCTGGACGGCACCACCAACTTCATCCACGGCTTCCCGCAGTACTGCGTATCGATCGCCATCCGCCACCGCGACGTGCTCGCGCACGGCGTGATCTACGACCCGAACCGCAACGAGCTGTTTACCGCCTCCAAGGGGCGCGGCGCGTTCCTCAACGACCGCCGCATCCGCGTCTCGAAGTGCCTGCGGCTGGGCGATGCGCTGGTCGGCACGGGCTTTCCGTTCAAGGAGGGCGCGCGCATCGATCTGTACCTGAAGCAGCTCGGCAACATGATGCAGAAAGCGGCGGGCGTGCGCCGCGCCGGCGCCGCCGCGCTCGACCTCGCCTACGTCGCCTGCGGCCGCCTCGACGCTTTCTGGGAACTCGGGCTCTCGCCGTGGGACATGGCGGCCGGCGCGCTCATGATCCAGGAGGCCGGCGGCCTGGTCGGCGACCTGCACGGCGAGTCGGGCTACCTCGAGTCGGGCGAGATCTGCGCGGCAACCCCCAAGGTGTTCACGGAGCTACTGGCGCTGATGCGCTAGCGAAGCTCGCTCAGCCCATCTTCAGGATCCAGTCGACCAGCTTCTTGACTCGCATTGCAGGACCAGCGCAGGCCGAGTGCGGCCGCGGTTGTTCACGCGGGCGCATGCACGCGCCGCATCGCCGGCCAGACTCCTGCCGAGTGGGCGTTCCACAACGCCGCGGCGAGCAGCACCACCGCGCCGCCCTGGTGTGCGGCGCCCAGCCCGACCGGCACCCCCATGAGCAGCGTCGAGATGCCGAGGACCGCCTGCAGCACGAACGCGGCAAGGAGCGCGTTCGCCGCGGGCGCATGGCGCATCCGCCACCACGCAATGGGGATCAGGATCAGCAATCCCCAGAAGAACAGTCGATGCACGAGCTGGACCGTGGCCATGTTGTAGAGAAAATTGCGCCACCACGGCTCGAGCATCAGCACCTCCGGCGGCACGAGGTGGCCGTTCATGAGCGGGAAGGTCTGGTACGCCGAGCCGGCGCGCAGGCCGGCGACCATGCCGCCCGAGAGCGCCATCAGGAAGACGATCACCGGAAGGGAACTGGCCAACGTGTCGAACGGCCGCACCCTCTGCGAGACGAGCTGCATGGCGATCCACAGCTCGGCGGCGAAGATCGCGAGCGCGATCCCGAGATGCGCCGAGAGCCGCACCGGGTTGACCTTCGGGTCGTCGATCAGCCCGGACTGCACCATGATCCAGCCCATGACGCCCTGCAGGCCGCCGAGCATGAAGATCGCCCAAAGCTTGAGGGAGGTCGCGCGATCCAGCTTCTTCGCCAGCTGGAAATAGAGCAAAGGCAGAAGAAAAACCAGGCCAATCCCCCTCGCCAGCAGGCGATGGAGGTACTCCCACCAGAAGATGCCCTTGAAACCCTCGAGGGTCATGTCGAAGTTGACCAGGCGGAACTCCGGCGTTTCGCGGTACTTGGCGAACAGCGCCTGCCACTCGATTTCCGACAGCGGCGGCAGCACGCCGATCAGCGGCTGCCACTCGACGATCGACAGCCCCGAGCGCGTGAGGCGCGTGATGCCGCCCACCAGCACGATGGCGAAGACCAGCCCGGCGCAAAGGAAAAGCCAGCCGGCGACTTGGCGGCGATCGCGGTCCGTCATGGCGCCATGATGCCGTACTGGGACATCTCGCGCGGCTCCGGGGGGGGCCTTCGCACTCCGCGTTTCGCTTAGCCCGGCTGGCCGTCGAGCCGCGCGCGAGTAAGGATTGGAATGTAGACCACGGTAAAGATGGCGAACGCCGCGCTCCATAGCAAGCCGGACACCACCACCCAGGTGACATAGAGCTGCGGGAGCACGAGAGGTGCGATGACACGCACCGCGGCGGCGAAGTGCACGAGTGCGTAAGCCGCGGTCTCCCATCGCCCGACCTTGAGCGGCCGCGCGGTGTGGCCGCGCGAAGTGCGCGTCATCATGCCGAGCGTCATGCCGCCGATTACGCCGACGGTGAGCGCGTGCGTGGCGAGCGCCGGATTGACGAGCTCCAGGCCCGTCCGCACTTCGTAGCCGAAGAGGACTTCGCGCTGCCGCCACTGGCATTGCTTTCGGTCCTTCGCCGACGCTCTGGTGCTCTGGCCGCTCTGCGTGCTCTCCTCTACGACGACCCCTTGAAGAGGCGCACGACGAGCTTGCTCAGCTCGCGCAGCCACAGCACCGAGCTCGCCACGGCCGCGCACAGCACCCAGTCGGCGGCGCTCAGGCCGACGGTGGAGAACGCCTGCTGCAGGAAAGGCGTGTAGACCACCGCCACCTGCAAGGCCAGCGAAAGCAGCACCGCGCCCCACAGCCAGCGATTGGAGAAGAGATCGGCGAAGGCGCTGCGCTCGTCGGAACGCGCGTTGAAGACGGTGAAAAGCGAGAACAGCACCAGGGTGGTGAACGCCATGGTCTGCCCATAGCGCATGTCGCCCGTGCCCTCGATCAGCCCGCCGGGCAGGCTGGCATCGAGCACCAGCAGGGTCCCCGCCGCCATGATGATGCCCACGTAGACGATGCCGGCCCACATGCGGCCGGTAATCACGCCCTCGCCGCGCGGGCGCGGCGGCCGCTGCATCGCCGCCGGGTGCGCGGGATCGACGCCGAGCGCGAGCGCCGGCGCGCCGTCGGTCACCAGGTTGATCCACAGGATCTGCGTCGCCACCAGCGGCAGCGCGACGCCGGCGCCGGTCGGCTCGAGGCCGATCAGGTCGGCGAGCAGCACGCCGAAGAACATGGTCAGCACCTCGCCGATGTTCGACGACAGCAGGTAGCGCAGGAACTTGCGGATGTTGGAGAACACCGCGCGGCCTTCCTCCACCGCGGCGACGATCGAGGCGAAGTTGTCGTCCGCCAGCACGATGTCGGCGGCCTCCTTGGAGACGTCGGTGCCGGTGATGCCCATCGCCACGCCGATGTCGGCGGCCTTGAGCGCCGGCGCGTCGTTCACGCCGTCGCCGGTCATGGCGACGATCGCGCCGCCCGCCTGCAGCGCCTTCACGATGCGCAGCTTGTGCTCCGGGTTGACGCGCGCGTAGACCGAAACTTCCCGCACCCTGCGCCGCAGAGCTTCGTCGGACAGGCGGTCGAGCTCGGCGCCGCTGAGCGCGCGCCGGTCCGCGGCGATGCCGAGCTCGGCGGCGATGACGGCGGCGGTCGCGGGATGGTCGCCGGTGATCATGATCGGGCGGATCCCGGCGGCCCTGGCGCGCGCCACCGCTTCTTTCGCTTCGGCGCGCGGCGGGTCGATCATGCCGATCAGCCCGGCGAACACCATCTCGTGCTCGAGCTTCTCGTCGAAATCCTCTTCCGGCGCGGCCGGCGGCAGCAGGCGAAAGGCGACGCCGATGGTTCGCAGCGCCTGCAGGGCGAGCGCCTCGTTGGCCGCCAGGATCTCGGCGCGGCGCGCCTGGCTCAAGGGCCGCGAATGCTCGCCGACCAGCTCGTGCGAGCAGCGCGCGAGCAGCACGTCGGGCGCGCCCTTGGTGAAGACGCGCAGCCGCCCCTCGCGTTCGGCGTCCGCATGGATGGTGGTCATCAATTTTCGCGCCGAGGAGAAGGGAACCTCGCCGACGCGCTCGAACCTCGCGTCGAGCGACTCGTCGTCCAGCCCGGCCTTGCGCGCGGCGACCAGCAGCGCGCCTTCGGTCGGGTCGCCCTGCACGCTCCAGCGGCCGTCGCGCTCCTGCAGCACGGCGTTGTTGGCGCGGTCGCCGACGGTGAGCGAGCGTTTCACCTCGCCTTCGAGGTCCTTGGTCAGCCCGCTCACGTTGCCTTCGGGCGCGTACCCGGTACCGCCGAAGTCGAGCCGCCCGCTCGCCGTGACGGCGGCGCGCACCGTCATCTCGTTTCGCGTCAGGGTGCCGGTCTTGTCGGAGGCGACGACGCTTGCCGAGCCGAGCGTCTCGACCGCCGCGAGGTGGCGCACGATGGCGTTGCGCCTGGCCATGCGCTGCACGCCAAGGGCCAGTACCGCGGTGACCACCGCCGGCAGGCCTTCGGGCACCGCGGCGACCGCCAGCGCCACGCCTAGGATCAGCACCTCGAAGAGCGCCGCCAGGCCGCGGATCTCCTCCACCAGCAGGATGGTGGCGATCATCGCCGCGGCGATGGCAAGGACCACCAGACCGAGCAGCCGCCCGACGCGCGCGAGCTCCTTCTGCAGCGGCGTGGTCTCGGTCGACGTGTCCTCGAGCAGGCCGGCAATGCGCCCCATCTCGGTGTGCATCCCGGTGGCGGTGACCAGCGCCTTGCCGCGGCCATACGTCGCCGCGGTGCCGCTGAACACCATGTCGTGGCGATCGCCAAGCACCGCGCCGGCGGGCACCGGATCCGTGTCCTTGGCCACCGGCAGGCTCTCGCCGGTGAGCGCCGCCTCCGCGGTCTGCAGCGCCGTCGACTGCAGCACCCGGGCGTCGGCGGCGATGGTGTCGCCTTCCTCGATCAGCAGGAGGTCGCCGGGCACCACTTCCGCGGCGGCGATGCTCTGGCGGATACCGCCACGCACGACGCTGGCGTGCGCGGCAGCCATGCGCCGCAGCGCCGCCACCGCCTGCTCGGCGCGCGCCTCCTGCACATAGCCCATCAGCGCATTGAGCACCACCACGGAGAGGATCGCGATTGCCTCGTAGGGCAGCGCGGAGCCGCGCTCGAGCAGCCACAGCGCGGCCGAAATTGCCGTGGCGACGAGGAGCAGAATCACCAGCGGGTCGGCGAACTGCGCGAGGAACTTCTTCCAGCGCGGAACCGCGCGCTGCGCCGTCAGCTCGTTGCGGCCGTGGCGCGCGAGCCGCGCACGCGCCTCCTCCTCGCTCAGCCCGCGGCGCGCATCGCTGCGCAGCGCGGCGACGACTTGCTCGGTGCTGGTGGAGTGGGGTGGGGCGCTGGGCGTAGCGACGGATGTTAATCCATCGCCACGCCCGGCTTATTGCAGGGGACGGCTAGTACTTCTTGCTGCTGCTCTCGGCCGGTTTGCTGCTGCTTTGCGGCTTCTTGCTTTCGGACGCGCTCGCGCCGGCACCGGCTTTGCCCGCGTGCTCGGGCGCCGCGGCATGCTCCTGCCGCGAAAGCTTGTTGTCCTTGTTCTTGTCGAGCGAGCTGAAGTCCTTGTCGTGCGGCGTGCCTTTGACTTCCTCTTTCGACATGAAGCCGTCCTTGTTCTTGTCGAGCGCCTTGAACATGGCTTCCGCGCCGCCGTCGGACTTGGTGGCGCCGCTCGCGGCTTTACCGCCGGTCGAGCCGGACGTACCGCCGGCGCTCGCCGAGCCGGAAGTGCTCCCGCTCGCCGACTTGTCGGCTTTGTCGCCCGCCGCCGACGCTGAGAAAGGCAGCGCGAAGGCGGCGGCGACGGCTGCTGCAATTAGGGTCTTGAACATCATGGCAATCCTCCTAGGGGTTGTGAGGGACTGCCCGACAAAAGCAAAATCTGCGCCGCCGCCGGCGCCTATGCGCTACTCGGCATATCCGGGCAGCTCGCGATCGAGGATGCGCATCATCGCCTCGAAGAACAGGCGCTCGCGCTCGGCGCGCGAATGCCGGTCGTTGACCGGCGGCGCCTGCACCTGGGCGACGATGGCATCGGAGAGCACTTCCAGCGGCTTGCCGGTCGACATCGCCAGCACCTGCGCGCGGCAGACGCGCTCGAGCTTGTAGAGCCGGCGATAGGCCTGCGCCACGGTGTTGCCGGTGACCAGCACGCCGTGGTTCTTCATGAATACCACGTGCTTGTCGCCCATCAGGTGGGCCAGCCGCTCGCCCTCCTCGAGGAAATCGGCGGTCCCCATGTAGGTATCGTCATAGGCGATGTGGCCGTAGTAGAACGCCGCGGTCTGGCTGGCCGGCAGCAAGCGGTTGTCCTTCAGCATGTTGAGCGCCAGCGCCCAGGTCTGATGCGTATGCATCACCACCTGCGCGCCGCAGAGGCGGTGGATGGGCGCATGGATGCATTGCGCGGAGAGCTCGACCACGCCGTCGCCTTCCAGCGTCGCGCCCGACTCGTCGAACACGATCAGGTCGCTCGCGCGCGCCTCGGACCAGTGCAGGCCGAAGGGCAGGATCAGGTAGCGGCCATCCTGGCCCGGCACGCTGACCGTGAAGTGGTTGTCGATGCCTTCGTCGAGCTCGTGCAGCACCGCGAGGCGGTGCGCGGCGGCGAGTTGGACCTTGGCCTGCCGGACGGGGTCGGCGGTCGGTGAAACCAGGGGATGGACGGACATGCCTTATTCTGCCTCAAGGTCGGCCGATTTGATGATTTTCGCGATAGGATGCCGGCCCTTCCCGATGCCAGACGCCAGTCAGACACCCATCGCGCAGCAGGTGGCGCGGCGGCGGACCTTCGCCATCGTTTCCCACCCGGACGCGGGCAAGACCACGCTCACCGAGAAGCTGCTGCTTTTCGCGGGCGCGATCCAGATCGCCGGCAGCGTCAAGGCGCGCAAGGCCGCGCGCCACGCCACCTCCGACTGGATGGAGATCGAAAAGCAGCGCGGCATTTCGGTCGCCTCCTCGGTGATGCAGTTCGAGTACCGCGACTGCGTCATCAACCTGCTCGATACCCCGGGCCACCAGGATTTCTCGGAAGATACCTATCGCGTTCTCACCGCGGTGGATGCGGCGCTGATGGTGATCGATGCTGGCAAGGGCATCGAGCCGCAAACGCTGAAGCTTCTGGAGGTGTGTCGCTTGCGCCATACGCCGGTCCTCACCTTCGTCAACAAGCTGGACCGCGAGGTGCGGCCGCCGCTGGAGCTCATCGACGAGATTGAACGGGTGCTGGGCATGGCGCCGGCGCCGCTCACCTGGCCGATCGGCTGCGGCAAGGAGTTCCGCGGCGTGCTCGACTTCCGTACCGAACGCATCCGGCTGCTGGATGCGGGCGAGAGCCGGCTCAGCGATAACGTGGCACAGCTGCCCTTTCGCGATCCGGCGGCCGCCGGCCTCTTGGGCGCCGCCTACGAGGGAGCCCTCGCCGAAGCGGACCTGGTGCGCGCCGCCGGCAGCACCTTCGACGGCGCCGAGTTCCTCGCCGGGCGCCAGACGCCGGTGTTCTTCGGCTCGGCGATCAACAACTTCGGCGTGAAGGAAGTCCTCGATGCGCTGGTCGATTTCGCGCCCGCTCCGGCGAAGCGCGCGGCGGCCGAGCGCATGGTGGACCCGGCAGAGAGCCGCTTTTCGGGCGTGGTGTTCAAGATCCAGGCCAACATGGACCCGCTGCACCGCGACCGCATTGCCTTCCTGCGGATTTGCTCCGGGCGCTTCTCGCGCGGCATGCGGCTGGTGAACTGCCGCAACGGAAAGGACGTGCGCACCGCCAACGCGGTGTCGTTCCTCTCCCAGCGGCGCGAGACCGTCGAAGAAGGCTTCGCCGGCGACATCATCGGCATCCCCAATCACGGCACCCTGTCGCTCGGCGATACCCTAAGCGAGGGCGAGATCCTCGGCTTCGGCGGCCTGCCCTCCTTCGCGCCGGAGCTCTTTCGCCGCGTCGAGCTGGCGTCGCCGATGAAGTCGAAGCAGCTGCGCACCGGGCTGCGGCAGCTGAGCGAGGAAGGCGCGGTGCAGATCTTCCAGCCTCGCGACGGCGGGCCGATTCTGGTGGCTGCCGCCGGCGCGCTGCAATTCGAAGTCGCCGTGCACCGCCTGCAGCACGAATACGGCGTGGAGATGCGGCTTCCGCCGGCGGCGTACACGCTGGCGCGCTGGATTTCGTCGCCGGACCCGAAGGAGCTCGAGCGTTTCATCGACCGCCACCGCGACCGCATCGCGGACGATGCAGCCGGCGTGCCGGCGTACCTCGCGACGACCAAGTACGACCTGGCAGCCACGCAAGAGCGCTGGCCGCTGATCGAGTTCCACACCCGGCGCGAGCACACCGGCCTCGCGCAGACCGAGGCCCTCGCCTGACCGAGGTATACGGCTAGCGCCCGGCGGCGTAGCCCTGCATGCCGCGCGGGTTGGCGGCAGCGCGCAGCAGGTCTCGATCCTTCGCGCAGGCGGAGAGCCTGCCCTCCGACCATGGCTCGCCGACGACCACGGCATGGCCCCGCCGCTTCAGCTTTTCAATAGTTTCGTTGGAAAAGCGAGATTCCATCGTGAGCTTGTTGCAGTCCACCGTGCGCGGCCAGAACGACTGCACGAAGTGGTTGATGTGCCAAGCCGGCGCGTCGATCGCCTGCTGCAGGTTCATGCGATGGTGCACATGGCGCAGGAAAAAGATCGCCTGCCACTGGTCCTGCTGATCGCCGCCCGGCGTGCCGAATGAGAGGTACGGCTCGCCATCGCGCAGCGCGAGGCTCGGCGAAAGCGTGGTCGACGGCCGCTTTCCCGGCGCCAGCGCGCCGGGCAGCGATTCGTCCAGCCAGCTGATCTGCAGGCGGGTGTTGATGGAGAAGCCCAGACCCGGTACCACCGGGCTGGACGAGAGCCAGCCGCCCGAAGGCGTCGCCGACACCACGTTGCCCCAGCGGTCGATGACGTCGAGGTGGCAGGTGTCGCCGACCACCAGCTGCGCGAAGGTCGGCTCGCCAATGCCGAGCGACGCGCTCGCCGCTTTCGCCAGGCGCGCCGATTCCTCCGCGAAACCGGGCAGCTTCGGCTTTCGCCCACCCGGAGAGCCGGGCCGGAAATCAGAATTGGCTTTTCCGCTCACCATGCGTGCGCGTAGCGAGGCATAGTCCTTGGACAAAAGCTCCTTCACCGGTACGTCAAAGAACTCGGGATCGCCGAGCCACGCATCGCGGTCGGCGAAGCACAGCTTTGCGCTCTCCGCAACGCGGTGCACGAACTCGTCGCCGAGCGGATCGAGCCGCGCCAGGTCGAGATGCTCGGCGAGCGCGAGCTGCTGCAGCAGGACCAGGCCCTGGCTCCACACCCCGCACTTGAGCACCGTGTAGTTCAGGTACTCGCGCGCGAGCGGCTCCTCGTAGGTCGCCTGCCAGGTCGCCATGTCGTCGGCGCTCAGGAGCCCGCGGTGGCGCTGCCCCGTGCAGTCCATCATCTCCTGGCGGTAGAAGCGATGGATCTCCTCGGCGACGAAGCCGCGATACCAGGCCGCACGCGCCTTTTCGATCTGCTGCTCGCGGCCCGAGACCGACTCGGCTTCGCGGACCACGCGGTCGTAGGTCTCTGCCAGTTTCTTGCTCTTGAAAAGAGAACCCGGTTTGGGGACCGGCAAGTAAACCGCGGCAGAGCTGGGCCAGTGCTCGCGGAAGAGTCCCTCCACCGCGGCGATCGCCTGGCAGATGCGCGGCACCAGCGGATAGCCGTTCGCCGCGTAGTGGATCGCCGGCTCCAGCACTTCGCGCAGCGGCAGCGTGCCGTAATCGCGCAGGAGCTGCATCCAGGCGTCGAAGGCGCCGGGCACCGTTGCGGGCAGGAGCCCGGTCCCTGGAACCAGCGGCAGACCGAGCGCGCGAAACGCCTCGATGCTGGCCTTGGCCGGCGCGGCGCCCTGTCCGCAGAGCACGCGCGCCCGGCGCTCCTTCGCGCTCCAGAGGATGAGCGGGACTTCCCCGCCGGGACTGTTCAGGTGCGGCTCCACTACCTGCAGCGTGAACGCGCAGGCGACGGCGGCGTCGAAAGCGTTGCCGCCGCGCTCGAGGGTTCGCATCGCCACCGCGGTAGCCAGCCAGTGGGTCGAGGCAGCGACACCGAACGTGCCTTTGATCTCGGGACGAGTCGTGAAGGGCAGGCCCCAGCTGGTGGTCATTTGAGGACCGCTTGGGCGTTGGCAGCCAATTTCATCGCAACCTCCAGATCCTCCGGTCGATAACCGCCCGCCTCGCGCAGGAAGTTCAGCGTACCAAGCACCCGCTCGCCCTCCTTCACCGGAACGTTCATCACCGCGCCCAGGCCGAGGCGGAGGATCTTCTCCGCATCCTCGAACGCGAAGCGGATGCCGGCGGCATCGTTCGCATAGTACGGCTCGCCGCGCACCAGGACCTGGCGGCTCCACGGCGTGTCGCGGCGCGGCTTGCGGCCGGCGAGCGGATAGGCCGCTGGGTTGCTGGTATGCACGCGCTCGACCTCGCCGCTCGGCAGGTAACGCATCGCGGTGAAGAGCTTCCAGCCGAAGCGCCGCTGTGCCTCCTCGCCGATGAGGATGAAATTCAATCCAGCTTTCGCGGACCGGGCGCGCCGACCGGGATCTCCATCAGGTCCTCGCCGAAGAACAGATTGCCTTTGAAGATCTCCGACATTTCGCGGATCAGGCGCTCGCGCACCCCGGGCACGTCCATCTGCTCGGTGATATGGCTCGCCACCAGGTTGCGCACGCCGGCGGCCTGCGCCAGGCGCGCGATCTCGAGGTGGCCGCCGTTGCGCTTCTCGAACTCCGCGTTGAGCGCGGTGCCGCTGATGAAGTGGCACATGTGCACCATCACGTCGGCGTTGCGCGCCAGGTCCTCCATCGCCTTGCACGGCCCGGCGTCGCCCGAATACGCGAAGCTCGCGCCGTCGGCTTCCAGCCGGTAGCCGAAGCATTCCAGGATGGGTTGCGCGTGGATCACCGAATGGACTTTCACCACGAATTCGCCTGTGGAAACGACATCGCCATTCTTCAGCTCACGGACTGCGGGCTTCGGCTTGGCGCGGGGGAGCTTGCCGCCGCGCGCCACGAACACCGCCTGGCTCATGGGCAGCTCGGTCCTCGCCTCGAGGTCCGGCGCGAACACGCCATTCACGATGAGGTCGGTCATCTTCGCCGTGTGCGCAGGACCGTACACGTTCAGCTCGGGGATCTTGCCGGCGCCCTGGTCCCAGCGCGTCATCAGCAGGCGGATGTAGTCGAGGCAGTGGTCGTAGTGCAGGTGGGTAAAGAAGATGTCGGTGACCTGCACCGGCCTGATGCCCGCCTCCAGCAGGCGGTGGTAGGCGCCGGGGCCGAAGTCGAAGAGGATCTTGCGCTCGCCGGTCTCGACCAGATAGCCCGAGCTCATGCGCTTGAGCGAAGGGGTCGGCGTGCCGGTGCCGAGGAGGCGGATGCGCATTGATCAGAGTTTAGGCCGTGCGCCGAGCACCGCACGGATCGTCTTGAGCGCGTCCTCGCGCTCGCTGCCTGCAAGCGGCAGGCGCGGGCTGCGCACCCGCTCGTCACCCATGTTGACCTGGTGCTGGATGAGCTTCAGGTACTGGACGAACTTGACCACCGTATCCATGCGCAGGAGCGGCAGCAGCCATTTGTAGAGCGTATCGGCCTTCTGCGCTTCGCCGCGCACCGCGGCGTGGAACAGCGCCATGCACTCCTTGGGCAGCGCATTGGTGACGCCGCCGATCCAGCCCACCGCGCCGGCGCGCACGCCCTCGACCACCACGTCGTCCAGCCCGACGAACAGCGCCAGCCGGTCGCCGCACAACGCCTTGATTGCGGTGACGCGGCGCACATCGCCGCTCGACTCCTTGACCGCGTGGAGGTTGGGGTTCTCGGCGGCCAGCTCCTGGATCTGCGCCGGCAGGAAGTCCGTCTTGTAGGCCGGCGGGTTGTTGTAGAGCATGCAGGTGAGCCTGGTCGCCCGCAGCACCGCCTGCACGTGCGCTTTCATCTCGCGCCAATCGCTCGCATAGACGTAGGGCGGAAGGACCATCAGACCGGCGCAGCCTGCCTGTTCCGCTGCCTTGGCCAGAGCAACGCCTTCCTCGGTACCGAGCGAGGCGATGCCCGCCACCACCGGCTTGCCGCCCGCGGCGCCGACCAGCGTCTTGAGCAGCGCGACTTTCTCGTCGAAGCTCAGCGTGGCGCTCTCGCCGAGCGAGCCGGGCGCGACGATGCCGTCGCAGCCGTTCTCGAGCTGCCATTGCGCGTGCTTCGCGACGAACGCATGGTCCACGCTGTAGTCCGGCTTGAACGCGGTGGTCATCGCGGAAACTACGCCTTTCCAGTTCATCTAACGCCTTTCCAGTTCATCGGCTGCCTTTCAGTGGTAGCGATCGGGAGAGAGGAGGCTCAAATCCATTGGCGGCGGCTCGCCCTCGAGCAGCCCGGCGGCGAGGCGGCCGCTGATCGGGCCCAGGCTCACGCCCATCATGGCGTGCCCGGCGGCGACCAGCAGATTGGTGTAGCCGCCGGCGCGGCCCAGATAAGGCAGCCCGTCGGGCGTGCACGGCCGCAGCCCGCGCCAGGGACGGATGCCGTCGAAATCCTCGGGCCTGATGTCCGGGTAGTAACGCGGCACCGCATCGATGATGCCGCGCACCCGGATGGGATTGATGTCCTCGTTCAGGCCGGCGAGCTCCATGGTGCCGCCGAAGCGCAGCGCGCCGCCGATCGGCGTCACCGACATGCGCGCCTCGGCGAGGATCGCCCCCATGCGCGGCGCGCCGTTGGCCCGCGGCAGCGTCAGGCTGTAGCCCTTTCCCGCCTGCATCGGCAGTTTTATTCCCAGCTCGCGCGCCAGCGCCGGCGACCATGAGCCCGCGCTCAGCACGACCTGGTCAGCGGGAATTTCACCGCCGGGTATTTTTACGGCATGAATTCGGTTTGAGCCATTGATGAAACCGCTTACCGGCGTGTTCCACTGGAACGTGACCCCCGCGGCTTGCAGCCGCCGCTGCAGGCTGGCCATCAGCCGATCCGGGGCGAGGCGGCAATCGAGCTCGTAGTGCACCGAGCCGGCGACGTCCATGCGGATGGCCGGCTCGATAGCGGCCGTGCCGTCGGCATCGAGCACCTGTGCGGGAATGCCGAGCTCGGCGGCGTGCCGCGCGACCGCAGTTTCCTCTTCCAGCGCGTGCGGCGTCTTGCACAGCACCAGTATTCCGCTCTTCACGAAGCCGAAATCGTCCTCGCGCGCGAGCTCCTCGAAGCACTCGCGGCTCGCCAGGGTGAGGTCGCGCAAGAGCGGCGCGGCGCGGCGCACATGCTCGACGTTGGAGGCCTGCCAGAACTTGAGCGCCCAGTCCGCGAGGCTCCACGACGCCCGCGGCTTGATATAGAACGGCGAAGACGGGTTCCACATCCACTTCAGGCCGAGCGCCACCATGCCCGGCGCCGCGAGCGGCACGAAGTGGCTGGGCACCACCATGCCGCCGTTCTGGTACGAGCAGCCGTCGCGTTCGGCCCCGTGGCGCTCGATGACAGTAACGCGCCAGCCGCGGCGCGCGCAGTAGAGCGCGGTGCACAGCCCGATGACGCCGCCGCCGACCACCGCCAGGTGCCCCGCCATCAGCGGATGCCCCAGCAGAACGGATCTCGCTCGTCGAGGATCAGCGTGCTCTCCGCGGTGATGTAGGCGGTTCCGCGGATGGAAGGAACGACCTTGCCCGCCGCGCGATCGAGCCATTTGTACGAAGCGCTGAAGGTGCTGCCGATGATGCTTTCCTGCACCCAGGTCGCACCCTCGGCGAGCTTGCCGTCGGCGGCGAGGCAGGCCAGCTTGGCGCTGGTGCCGGTGCCGCAGGGCGAGCGGTCGTAGGCCTTGCCGGGACACAGCACGAAGCTGCGCGCGCTCGCGCCGGCGGCGCGCGGCGGCCCGAACAGCTCGACGTGGTCGACGTCCGGATGCCCCTGCGCGTTCAGCGCCTGGCGAATGCGCCATGAGCGATCGGTCATGGCTTCGATGTCCGTCAGTTCTTCCTGCACCAGGAAAAACCAGTTGCCGCCCCAGGCAATGTCGCCTTTCACCACCTTGCCGTCGACCTCGATGGAAACGGCCTTGTGAGAACGCCAACTTGGCACGTTCTGCACCGTCACCTCGCCGTTCGCCTCCAGCGTCGCGATGACCGTGCCCACCGGCGTCTCGATGCGATGCTGACCCGCCTGGATGCGTCCCATGTGCGCGAGCGTGACCATCAGGCCGATGGTGCCGTGGCCGCACATGCCGATGGTGCCGACGTTGTTGAAGAAAATGACGCCGGCGCTCGCCGCCGGGTCGACTGGCTCGACCAGCTGCGCGCCGACGATTACGTCGGAGCCGCGCGGCTCGTTCACCGCTGCAGAACGGTAGCGGTCGAACTCGCGCTGCAGGCGCTCGCGGCGCTCGGCCAGCGGCCCGGCACCGAGGTCGGGGCCACCCTCCACGACGATTCGAGTCGGCTCGCCGCCGGTGTGCGAGTCGATCACTTTCAGCTTTTGCATTTACTGCGGCTCGATGCCGAGCTCCCTGGCGAGCTTGCCGAACTGCTCGATCTCGGTGCGGATCACCTTGGTGAATTCCTCCGGCGTGTTGCCGACCGGCTGCAGCCCCGCCTTGATGAGGCGCCCGCTCACCTCCGGCAGCTTCAGCGCCTTCACCGTCTCGGCGTGCAGCCTGCGGATGGCTTCCGGTGGCGTGCCGCGCGGCGCGAGCAGGCCGAGCCATTGCGAGGATTCGAAGCCCGGGTAGCCGGCCTCCACCACGGTCGGGATGTCCGGCAGCGGCGGGAAGCGCTCGAGCGAGGTGAGGGCGAGGATCTTGATGCGCCCGGATTGGTGGTGCGGAATCATCGGCGTGGTGCCGGCGATGCCGACCTGGATCTGGCCGCCGATGAGGTCGGTGATCAGCTGCCCGCCGCCCTTGTACGGAATGCCGACCATGTCGATGCCGGCCATCCGCTTGAGGAGCTCGCCGGTAAGGTGCTGGCTGCCGCCCGCGCCCGAGTGCCCGTACGAGAGCTTGCCGGGGTTGGCCTTGGCATGGGCGACCAGCTCCTTGATGCTGGTCGCCGGCACCGACGGGTGCACCGCGAAGGTATTGGGCTGCGTGGTGACCTGCGTAATGGCGGCGAAGTCGCGCAGCGTGTCGTAAGGCAGATTCTTCACCGCAAGGTGCAGGATGCTCACCGCATTGGCGGCGAAGAGGATGGTGTAGCCGTCGGGCGTGGCGCGCGCCACCTCGCCGGCGCCGACCGCGCCGCCGCCGCCGCCGCGGTTCTCGACCACCACCTGCTGGCCGAGCCCGACCGAAACCTTCTCTGCGAGCGCACGCGCCGCGACGTCGGTCGAGCCGCCCGGCGGGAACGGCACCAGGAAGCGCACCGAGCGCTGCGGCCAGCCCTGCGCCGCAGTCAACCCGGAAACCAGCATAAGGACCACGAGCGCAATTCTGGCCAGCATGGGGTGTTCCTCCTCAGGCAAACTGTGCGCCGGCGCGGGTTCGGCGTCTTGTCGGATTGCCCAGCGCCAACTAAGATTTCTGCACAATGCTCGACGCCGCGCATCTCGAGGCCCTCTTCGACGGCTTGCCGGATCTGGTGTTCTTCGTGAAGAACCGGCGCGCCGAGTATGTGGTGGTGAGCCAGACTCTGGTCGAGCGCCTGCGCAAGCGAGGCAAGCAGGAGCTGGTCGGCCGGCGCGCGGACGAAGTGTTCCCGCCGCCGCTCGGCCGCAGCTACCGCGCCCAGGACGAACAGGTGCTCGCGGCCGGCGAGCCGATCCGCGACCAGCTCGAGCTGCACTTCTATCCCGGCGGCCGGCGCGGCTGGTGCGTAACGCAGAAGCTGCCGCTGCGCGGGCGCGACGGCGCGATCACCGGACTGTACGGTTTCTCGCGCGACCTGCAGGCGGCCAACGAGCGTAGCGCGGATTTCTCGCAGGTGGCCGAGGCGGTGCACCGGATCCAGACGAGTTACGAAGAGCGCCTGCGCGTGAGCGAGCTCGCGCGCCGCGCCGGGCTTTCCCAATACCAGTTCGAGCAGCGTATGCGCCGCATCTTCCGCATCACCGCCGGCCAGCTGATCCAGAAAGTGCGCATCGACGCCGCGCTGCACAAGCTGCGCGAGAGCGACGCCTCGGTGGCAGAGGTCGCGTCGGCGTGCGGCTATGCCGACCAGAGCGCCTTTACGCGCGCGTTTCGGCAGACCGTGGGGTACTCGCCGTCCGAGTACCGCGCTACCGTCAGGTAGCTAGGCCGGTCGCGGCATCGAGAACACCTGCTCCACCACGCTGTACTCGTCGTAGCCGCCGCGCGCGATCGGCCGCATCGCGGCGCTATCCACGCGCCCCTTGCGCACGAAGCGCTCATCGACGTGGATCCCGACCACGCGGCCGAGCACCAGGCGCCGCCCGCTGTCGCTGCCGTCGAGGTCCTTCAGCTTCACCACCTCGGTGACCCGGCACTCGAAGGCGGCCGGCGAGGCGGCGACGCGCGGCGGCCGCACCAGCCGGGAGGCCGCCGTATCCAGCTTCGCGTGGGCGAATTCGCTGTGCCCGCGCGGCAGCGAGGCGGCGCTCGCGTTCATCTGGTCGCGCAGGTCCCAGGTCGCCATGCTCCACACGAACTCGCCGGTCTCCATCGCAAAGCTCGACGAATCCTTGTCGCCCTCGCTCGAGAAGCCGACGATCGGCGGGCTGGAGGAAAAGGCGTTGAAGTAGCTGTAAGGCGCGAGGTTGAGCTCGCCTTTCGCACTCACGGTCGAGATCCAGCCGATCGGCCGCGGGGTCACCAGCGCCTTGAATGGATCGTGCGGAAACAGGCTCTTATCGCGGCTTTGGGGCTCGAAGAAAACCATGGGACTCCCTTCAGGGGTGAAGCTTACTAGAGCTCCTAAGGTTCTCCCCGATTGCCTTCTAAGGGCTCCCGAGGGTGAAATACTCCCGCCGATGAACCGGGGCCTGGAATTCCTGAAGCGAACGCCGCCGCTCGGCCCCGCGGTGCGCATCCTGCTGCTCGAGGACGATCCGATCAGCGTGGAGATCGTCGGCACGTATCTTCGGCGCACCGTGTTCGCCGAGGTCGAGCTGCACATCGCGGTGACGGTCGCCGATGCGCTTGCGCGTCTGGCGCAAGCCGACGTCGAGCTGGTGGTGGCCGATCTGCACTTGCCCGACTCGGCGGGCGCCGCCACCGTCGAGCGGCTGGTCCACGCCACCGATTGCCCGGTGATCGCGATCACCGCCGACCTCGACCCACGGCTGCGGGATGCGACGCTGGCCTGCGGGGCGTTCGAGTTCCTGCAAAAAGGCGATCTGACCGAGGCGACGCTGATGCGGCTGGTGCGGCTGGCCACCATGCAGGCGCGCACTTACCGCTCGCTGCGGGAAAGCAAGGAGGCGGAAACGGCGCTGCGCGAGAGCGAAGGGCGTTTCCGCAACCTCGCGCGCTTCGGCCAGTCGGCGGTGGTCAAATCCGAGCCTGCGGAGCTGGTGGCGAGGGCCGCCAGCGCCATCTTCGATGCGCTTTCGGCCGACGCCGTGGCCTACCTCGACGCCGACCCCGGCACCGGCAAGCTGGTGGTACGCACGGTGGTCGCTCGCGAGGCGTCCGACCCGCAACCTGAACCCATCAGCTGC
>DATFDV010000068.1:0-2546 GCA_035251855.1 Burkholderiales bacterium
AGGGCGCCCTTTCGGCCTCCTCCTCCCAGATAGCCTGTTCAGCCGGGCTGCTTTACCCCGCTCGAATGACGCCGCAGGCGAGCCGCGCGCCGGCATTGCCGGTGGGCTGCGTCTTGAAGTCGTCGGGGTCCGCATGGACGATCACGGCGCGGCCGATGATGCTGCCCGGCCCGGGCGTGACGCTGATGCCGTCGACCTCGACGTCGACCTTGGCGCGGCCGTTCTTCTCCGCCTTGAGCGGCGGCAGGTCGCCGGCGTGGCGCTCGGCGGTGCCCGGCCTGCCGTGCGGCTTGCCGAACGGGTTGAAGTGTCCCTTGGCGCTCATGCCGTCGCCCGAGCTGCAGTCGCCGGCCTCGTGGATGTGCAGGCCGTGCTCCTGGCCGGGCTTGAGGCCCTCGACGTAGATGACGACGTGCACCTTGTCGCCGCGCTGCTCGAAGGTCGCCTCGCCGCGCGTCTTGTTGCCCTTGGTCGGATCGAGGCCGGCGGTGGCGCGCGCCGGCTCCGAAGGAGTGCTCTGGCACGCCGCGAGGACGGCGAGAGCGAGGATCGATAGCGCTAGCTTTGTCATTTCTTCTTCTTGGCTGTGGAGGTCATGGACGCGGGCGACATGCTGGCGCCGCTCTTCTTCTTGTAGTTGGCGACGGCCTTGTCCTGCGCCTTGCCCAGCAGCTCGGCGTCCTTCGCCTTGCTGGCGGCGGCCTTGTCGGCCTCGGCCTTCTTCTCCGCCTCGCTCTTCGCCGGCGGGGCCGGGAGCTTGGCGTGGCCGGCGGCGAAGGCGCCGATCAGCAGCCCGCCCAGGAGCGCCATCAGGATGCGTTTCATGTTTTCTCCTTCATGTGGGGCGCGCCGGCGGGAACGGCCCCGCCCGCGGATGCCTGCCTGCCCGACTTGACCTCGTCGTACCAGATCGAATGGTGCTCCTTCGCCCAGGTCTCGTCGGTGTAGCCGGTGCGCATGTTGCCGTACGCGCCCTCGACGCCGATCGTGCCCATGTAGATGTGGCCGAACGAAAGGCCGATGTAGACGATCGCCGCCACGACGTGCCAGATCCAGGCTTCCTGCATCACCGCGCGCGTCTGGTCGAAGTTCGGGAACAGCAGGATCAGCCCGCTCCAGGCCACCACCACCGAAAGTCCCAGCACGCCGAACCAGAACCACGCCTTCTCGCCGGCGTTGAAGCGCCCCGAGGGCACATGCTCCTTGCCGGTGATATAGCCCCAGGATCTCGCGAACCACTTCAGGTCGTAGGCGCGCGGCAGGTTGTCGCGGATGAACAGGACGATGAAGATCGTCACCGCGACGATGAAAAACGGCCCGACGAAGTTGTGCAGGTTCTTGGCGAGCGCCGTCAGCCAGGCGAATAGCGTGTAGCCGGTAATCGGCAGCAGCACGTGCTTGCCGAAGAACATGATCAGGCCGGACAGGCCGAGCACCACGAAGCTGATCGCCGTGGTCCAGTGGGCGATCTGCTCGAGCGCGCTGAAGCGGTGGATCAGGCGCCCGCTCGGCCGGTCGTGCAGCTTGACCGACCCGAACACGAAGTACAGCGCGGCCAGCACCGCGAGCACGCCGATCACCAGCCAGCCGCCCCAGAAGGTCACCGGCCCGTTACGGATCTGGCGCCAGGTCTCGCCCCAGGACTGCACGAGGATCTTGGCTTCCTCGCCCTGGGCGCTGCTCGTCGTGTACTGCGTCTGTCCGCCGCGCACTTCGCGCCAGACCGGCGCGTTATTGCCCGGCTGCGTCACCTGGCGCTGTTGCTGCGCCTTGACGCGCTCCTCGTACGTCTGGGCGAGCGTCGCGCCCGCGACAACGGACAACAGGACTGCCAGGCAAAGCCTGGAGAATAATTTCATGCATCCTCCTCGAGTAGAGGGCCGCTCTATCTATTGATAGATGCGTTTGTGTTCGTGCTGTGCCAGTTGGCGCTGCTTGATCGAGTCTTCCCAGCTGCTGCGATCGCCCTTGTTCCACTTGCTGCCACGCAGCTCGGCGACCGGCGCTTCGCTGTTCCAGGGCAGGCCGTCGGGCTTGCCCTGGTACTTGCCCTGCTTGTAGACCACGACCTGCTGGTCGCCTTCTCCACACCCGGCCAGGGCGAGGCCGGCTGCGGCGAGCACAAGGAGGAGCTTCCTCATGACTTCTGCCCCGGCGCCCGTTGCTGCTGCTGCGGTGGTTGCGCGCCCGGCTTGCCAGGACCGTAGGCGGTGCCCCAGCCCCAGACCTCGGAGCCGCGGCCGCGGCGCAGCACGCGCTCGCGGTAGATGTCGGCGATCACGTCGCCGTCACCGCCGAGCAGCGCCTTGGTCGAGCACATCTCGGCGCACGCCGGCAGCTTGCCTTCCGCCAGGCGGTTGCGGCCGTATTTCTGGAACTCGAGCGCGCTGCGGTCGGCTTCCGGTCCGCCGGCGCAGAAGGTGCACTTGTCCATCTTGCCGCGCAGGCCGAAGGCGCCGGCCTGCGGGAACTGCGGCGCGCCGAACGGGCAGGCGTAGAAGCAGTAGCCGCAGCCGATGCACAGGTCCTTGTCGTGCAGCACCACG
>DATFDV010000069.1:0-3250 GCA_035251855.1 Burkholderiales bacterium
CCGTCGAGCTCGCCCATGTAGTGGTGCAGCAGGACGTAGGCGGTGCCCGGCGAGCGCGGGCCGAGCATGGTGCCGATGATGCCGCTCGCCGACTTGGTGGCCTTCAGCGCCTCGGTCTCGAACCATTCGTCGAGGAAGTCCGCGGAGCTCATGGTGAGCAGCTTGTGCAGCATGTGGAAGCGGCCCGGCCCGAGCGAGCGCAAATGCTCCGCCAGCCGCTTCATTCCCATCAGCTCGGAAAACGACAATGAAGTCGGGTTGGGCGGCGCCATGGCGAGCAGCGGCTTGATCGCGCGCGCCATCTGGTGGAGCATCAGGCCGAACTCGTCGTAGGCCTCGGCGTCGCGCAGCGAATGGCGCGCCAGCTCGCGCCGGTTCTGGTCGTGGTCGTTCCATTGGCCGAGGTAATCGCCATTCTCGAGAGGGGTGATCGTGCTCTCGAGCGGCAGGATGTGCAGGCCGTGGCGCGGCAGCTCGAGGTCGCGGATGATTTCGGGCCGCAGCAGGCTGACCACGTACGAGAACACCGAGAAGCGAAAACCCGGAAAAACCTCCTCGGTCATCGCCGCGCCGCCGACCTGCTCGCGGCGCTCGAGCACCAGCACCTTGCGGCCGGCGCGCGCGAGGTAAGCAGCGCACACCAAGCCGTTGTGGCCCCCGCCGATGATGATCACGTCCGTGCTAGCCACGCTTGCGCTCCGGGTCGAAGAACGGCTTCTTCACCACGCGCGCCGCCGCCCGCTTGCGGCGGTGCTCGACGGTAATCTCGATC
Organism: Burkholderiales bacterium; assembly: GCA_035251855.1. Taxonomy (GTDB): domain Bacteria; phylum Pseudomonadota; class Gammaproteobacteria; order Burkholderiales; family SG8-39; genus SCGC-AG-212-J23. Next base: position 773 of record DATFDV010000069.1, read on the forward strand.
TCGAGCGCGGTGCCGGGCGCGATCCAGGCCGAGCGCAGATGCGCGAGCGCGATGTACTTCTTCAGCAGCGGCGACCAGCCGCCGCTGGTGGCGTAACCCGCCTGCTCGTTTCCGGCGTAGATCGGCACGCTCATGCGCCAGGCGGTGGGCGGCAGGCGGGTGGCGAGCCCGACCTCTGCATAAAGGGCCTCGAGCGACTCCCATTCGATCTCGATGCCGACGAAGCGCCACTGCGGGTCGCGCGCCGCCTCGGCGACGAGCGCTTCGCGGCCGACGAATCGCTCCTTCTTCAGGTTCACCGTCCAGCCGAGGTCGAGCTCGAAGGGGCTGGAGGTCTGGCTGTCGATCATCGCCTTGCGCGCGGGGACATAGTCGACGTCGATCAGCATCAGGCCGGCTTCGATGCGCGCCACGTCGAGCGCCAGCATGCCCGCCGGCATAATGCCGTGCGGGGTGCCGGCATCGATGAGCGCGTCCCACAACGCAATGGCCTGGCCCGCGGGCGCCCAGATCTCGTAACCCAGGTCGCCGGTATAACCGGTTCTGCTGATGGTGACCGGAATGCCGGCAATGCTGGATTCGGCAAGGCGGAAATACCGCAGGTCGAGATCGCCCAGGATCGCACGCGAGGCCGGGCCCTGCAGCGAGAGCGCCACCATCGATTCGGACACATCCTTGATCGACACGTCGAGCCCGGCGGCGTTGTCCTGCAGCCAGCGCAGGTTCGGCTCGGCCGCGGTGAGCCGGAAGCTGTGCTCGCCCAGGCGCGCCACGGTGCCGTCATCCAGCACCTTGCCATGCGCATCACACCAGGGCGTGTAGCCGACCTGACCTGCTTTCATCGATTGCACGTCCCGGGTGACCACATGGTCGAGCAACTGAGCAGCGTCCTTGCCGGTGATGGCGTACTTGTAGAGCGGCGAGACGTCGAACAGCGCCGCCGCGGCGCGGATCGAGTGGTACTCGCGCTCGTGCGAGAGCTCGTAGGAGCTGGCGACCACGTAGCCCGCCCAGCGGCGCCAGGCATGGCTGACGCAGAGCGCGGACGTGCGCTCATGGAACGGCGTGGTCTTCAGCATGGGTAATACTACGAAACTACAACCGCGCGCCAGTTCCCGCGTCGAAGTAATGCGCCTGCGCCGGGTTATAGCGCAAGGGCAGCCTGCCGGCGCGCGCGTCGATCGCGGCGGCCAGGCGTGCGGCGACGCGCGCGGCAGGATTCGACGCCAGATGGCCGTAGACCAGCGTATCGGCGCCCAGCGGCTCGATCAGGTCGACTTCGACCACCATCTTCGCCTCGGACTCGGCGCACGGCTCGAGGTGCTCGGGCCGGATGCCGAACAGCACCGAGCGTCCTTCGCGCTGCTCGGGAATCAGGTTCATCGGCGGCGAGCCGATGAAGCTCGCGACGAAGGTGGTGGCCGGCCTGGCGTAGACCTCGAGCGGCGCGCCGATCTGCTCGGCGCGCCCGGCATTCATCACGATCATGCGCTGCGCCAGGGTCATCGCCTCGACCTGGTCGTGCGTCACGTACAGGCTGGTGGTGCCCAGGCGCCGGTGCAGGCCCTGCAGCTCGGCGCGCATCTGCACGCGCAGCTTGGCATCGAGGTTGGAAAGCGGCTCGTCGAACAGGAACACCGCCGGCTCGCGCACGATCGCGCGGCCCATCGCCACGCGCTGGCGCTGGCCGCCGGAAAGGTGGCCGGGCTTGCGCTGCAGGAACGGCTTGAGCTCCAGGATCGCCGCCGCCTTCTGCACGCGCGTCTCGATCTCCTGCTTGGAAAAGCCCTTGATGCGCAGCCCGTAGGACATGTTTTCGTACACCGACATGTGCGGATAAAGCGCGTAGTTCTGGAACACCATCGCGATGTCGCGGTCCTTGGGCTCGAGCTGGTTCACCACCCGGCCGCCGATCTCGATCTCGCCCGAGCTGATCGGCTCCAGGCCCGCCACCATGCGCAGCAGCGTGGACTTGCCGCAGCCCGACGGTCCGACGATGACCACGAACTCGCCGTCCTTCACCTCGGTGGTAACGCCGTGGATCACCTGCAGGCCGGCGTAGCTCTTCCTGACGTCCCGGAAAGACAATGCAGCCATTACTTTTCAGTCTCCACGAGGCCTTTGACAAACCAGCGCTGCATCAGCAGCACCACCAGCGCCGGCGGCAGCAGCGCGAGCATCGCGGTCGCCATCACCAGGTTCCACTCGGTGAGGGCGTCGCCGGTGCTGATCATGCGCTTGATGCCGATCACCGAGGTGTACATCGCCTCGTCGGTGGTGATCAGCAGCGGCCACAGGTACTGGTTCCAGCCGTAGATGAACTGGATGACGAAGAGGGCCGCGATGCTGGTCTTGGAGAGCGGCAGCACCACGTCCCAGAAGAAGCGCATCGGGCCGGCGCCGTCGATGCGCGCCGCCTCGGCGAGCTCGTCGGGCACCGTGAGGAAGAACTGGCGGAACAGGAAGGTGGCGGTCGCC
>DATFDV010000070.1:0-8113 GCA_035251855.1 Burkholderiales bacterium
GGCCTGCTCCAGCTTTACCCAGCGCTCGACTCCTGCTGCGGCCAGGTTGCGCCGTGCGTCGTCGAGCGCGCGAGAATCGTTGTCGCTGCCGTAGAGGACGGGGTTCGCGCTTTCCTCCGGCTTTTCGCGCTTGAGCTTGTCCCAGAGAGGGGCCTGGTAATTCAAAAGGTTCTCAAAGCCGAAGCTGCGACGCGCGCCAGGCGCGCGGCCGCGCGCCATCGCCGCCGCCTCGACGAGCAGCGTCGCGCCGCCGCACATCGGGTCGAGCAGCGGCTCGCCCGGCTGCCAGCCGGTGAGCATCACGATGCCCGCCGCCAGGTTCTCGCGCAGCGGCGCCTCGCCCTGCTCCGCCCGCCAGCCGCGCTTGAAGAGCGGCTCGCCCGAGGTGTCGAGGTACAGCGTACCTTTGTCTTTCTCGAGGAATGCATGCACCCGGACGTCAGGGGCGGTGCGATCGACGTCCGGACGCCGGCCGGTTGCGTCGCGGAAACGGTCACACACCGCATCCTTGATGCGCAGCGTGGCGAACTCGAGGCTCTTCAGCGGACTTTTCTGCGCCGTGACGTTGACGCGCAGCGTGCGCCCCACCGCAAAGAATCTCGGCCAGTCGACGGCCTTTGCCTTCTCGTAGACATCCGCCTCGTTGGCGTAGGTAAAGCTATGCACCTTCCAGAGGACGCGCGAGGCGACGCGAGACCACAGGTTCGCCCGGTAGCAGACTTCCCAGCCGCCGCCGAAGGCGACGCCGCCAGGCACTTGCACGGCGTTCTGCGCTCCCAGGGATTGCAGCTCTTGCAACAACAGAGCTTCGAGACCCCGCGGCGCGGTGGCGAAAAATTCGTTAGAAGGGCTTGAAGACAACCAGGAACACCGTGGCGAACAGCACGACCGTCGGAAATTCGTTGAACCAGCGGTACCAGACGTGGCTGCGCTGGTTGCGCCCGGCGGCGAACTCGCGCATCAGCCGCCAGCACCACAGATGATAGGCGGCGAGTAGCGCGACCAGCGCGATCTTGGCGTGCAGCCAGCCCGACGCCGGGCGAAACCAGCCGAGCCACAACCAGACGCCGAACGCGATGGTGAGCACGGCGCCCGGGGTCATGATTCCCCAGAAGAGCTTGCGCTCCATGACCTTGAAGCGCTCGAGCGAGATCGAGTCGGTGGCGCCGGCGTGGTAGACGAAAAGGCGCGGCAGGTAGAACAGGCCCGCGAACCAGGTGACCATGAACACGATATGCAGCGACTTTACCCAGAGCATGGTCAGGAGGAGAACCGTTTTCGCGCGAAGTAGATGGCGAGCGCGTAGCCGACCGCAGCATAGCCGACGAGCACCACCAGGTGCAGCAGCAGGTCGTCCGGCGGACCGCCGGCGACCAGCGGCCGCACGATCTGCACCCCATGGTAGAGGGGCAGCGCCTTCGCCACCGCCAGCAGCGGCGCCGGCAGCTGCTGGGCCGGAAAGAACACGCCCGAAATCATCATCATCGGCGTCATCACGAGCGTCATGTAGTAGCTGAAGAAGTCCCAGCCGCGCGCCAGCACGCACATGACCAGGCCGAGGCCGGAGAACGCCAGACCGACCAGGAATGCCGCCGGCAGCGCGAGCAGCACCCACGGCGAGCTCGCCAGGCCGAACACCACCGCCACGCCGAGGATGGTCGAGCCGGTGAGCCACGCCTTGCTCGCCGCCCAGACGATCTCGCCGGCGACGATGTCGTCGATGGTGAGCGGCGCGTAGAGAATCGCATCCCACGTCTTCTGGCCGTGCATGCGCGAGAAGCCGGAGAACATCGACTCGAACGACGCGGTGAACATGGTCGCGGTGCAAAGCTGGCCGGCGGCGAAGAAGGCGATATAGGACATGCCTTCCACCGACGGTAGTAGTGCGCCCAGGCCGTAGCCCAGGCCGAACAGCATGATCAGCGGGTCGGCGAGGTTGCTGAGCACCGCGGCGGCGAACAGCTTGCGCCAAACCAGCATGTTGCGCCGCCACACCGCCGCCCAACGCATCGTTCAGTCCCTGAGGTCGCGGCCGGTGAGCTTCAGGAACACGTCCTCCAGGCTGGCCGGGCGGTGCAAATAGGTCAGTTCCCGTGGCACCGTTTTGAGGACCGGCTCGATATCCTCCCCATAACAAAAAACCGTGTCGCCAGCTCGCTCGACACGAGGCGCAAGACCCTTCGCAAGCTCCATCCACGTTTCATAGCCGTTGCCATGCACTTCGAGCACCTGCGGCTCGATGTGCTCGGCGATCAGCGCGCGCGGCGTGCCCTCGGCGATGATCCGGCCGCGGTCCATGATCGCGAGGCGATGGCACAGGCGCTCGGCCTCCTCCATGAAGTGCGTGGTGAGCACCAGCGTCTTGCCTTCCTGCGTGAGGCGGCGCAGCCGCTCCCAGATCAGATGCCGCGCCTGCGGATCCAGGCCGGTGGTCGGCTCGTCCATGAAAACGAGCTGCGGGTTGTTCACCAGCGCGCGCGCAAGGGTCAGGCGGCGCTTCATCCCGCCGGAAAGGGCGCTGATCTTCGCGTCGCTGCGCCCGGCCAGGCCGGCGAACTCGAGAAGGCTCGCAATGCGTTCCTTGATCTGTTTTTTTGGAATATCGAAGTAAGTGCCATACACCATCAGATTTTCCGCGACCGTAAAGTCCGGATCGAGGTTGTCGAACTGCGGCACTACGCCGACGCGCGCGCGGGCTTCTCGCGCGCGCTGGGGCACCGGCTCGCCGAGGAGCTCAATCTCGCCCGAGTCGGGCTCGATCAGGCCCAGGCACAGCTTGAGCGTGGTGGTCTTGCCCGCGCCGTTCGGCCCGAGCAGGCCGAAGCATTCGCCCGGCGCGACGTCGAGGTCGACGCCGCAGACCACTTCGCTCGCCTCGTAGGACTTGCGCAGCCCGTGCGCCGACAGCGCGCTCATTTCCAGTTCTGCTGCACCAGGGCGCGCAAGATATGGAGCTTGCGGTGGAAGAAATGCTCGGCGCCGGGGACCACCACCACCGGCAGCTCCTGCGGCCGCGCCCAATCCATGACCGCGGCCAGCGGCACCGTGTCGTCGTTCTCGCCATGGATCACCAGCGTGCCCGCAGGCACCGGCGGCGCCATGATGCGCGTAATGCCCACGCCGACCAGGACCAGCCATTCGGGCTTCCTCTTCTGGGCAAGCTGGGCCACCAGCGAGGCGCCGAAAGAGAACCCGGCAAGGACGAATTTTTCCGTTTTGACCGAATCCAGTACAGCGGCGAGGTCGGCAAGCTCGCCCCTGCCCTCGTCGTGCATGCCCTCGGTCTGGCCGACGCCGCGAAAATTGGGCCGCCACGCTTCGTAGCCGAGCTCGATGAAGGCACGCGCGAGGGTCTGCACTACCTTGTTGTCGAGGCTGCCGCCGAAGAGCGGGTGCGGATGCGCGATGAGGGCGAGGCCGCGCGCGGCGCCGTCAGGCTGGTCGACGGCACATTCGATGCGGCCGGCGGCGCCGGCCACGAATTCCCGACGGGTACTCGCCCGCATTTACATCCGCAGGCGTTCGACGATGCGCCCGTTCTGCAGGTGCTCCTCGATGATCTCGTCGATGTCGGATTCGTCGACGTAGGTGTACCAGACTGCGTCCGGGTAGACCACGACGCACGGCCCTTCCTCGCAGCGGTCGAGGCAGCCGGCCTGGTTGATGCGGATCTTGCCTTCGCCGGCGAGGCCGAGCTTCTTGATGCGGCCTTTCGCGTAATCGCGCAGCTTCGACGCGCCCTTCGCGTTACACGAAGGCCGATCGCCGCCGTCGCGCTGGTTGCAGCAGAAAAACACGTGCTTGGCGTAAAACGACATCCACTATTTTAACCGCCGCGCGGCGAGGAACATCAAATACCCCAGCGCGACGAAGGGCCACAGCGCGCTCACCACGCGCGTGAGGCCGTTGAAGTTGAGGAAGTGCCCTTGCTGCCAGACCTTGAGCGACTCGGCGAGGTACGGGTTGGCCGGCGTGAGGTTGACCAGCACCGTCGCCGCCATCAGCAGCACCGCGGCGAGCGCGAGGCGCACGGTGCGCGGCGCCGTCGCGGCGGCGAGCACCACCGCGATGCCGATGGCGAGGCCGAGCTGCGCGCCGTGGGTCAGCCAGGCGAAGACGTTTTCGGCGCGCATCAGGATGGCGAACGATGCGCTCTTCACCGCCAGCGCGGCGACCACCAGCCAACAGAACATCACGCGGGCTGGCCGGCCGGGCGCGAGCAGCGCCGAGAGCAGCAATCCGACGGCGGTGAGATTCGCCGCGGTGGTAAAGGTCTCGATGACGACGAAGAATTCCGGCCGGCGCGCGCGCCCCTCGATCGGCGCGAGGAAATCGCGCAGGTCGCCGGCGCCGAACAGCAGGGCCACCGGGTTGAGCTGAAGGAACAGCCACAGCGCGACCAGCACCAGGCCGAAGTCGACCTCGGCGCCCGGAAGAAACGCCTGCGACCTCGCGCGGTGCAGCGGCCCTTCGGCGATGACCGGCGCCAGGCGCAATGCCAGGGCGGCGCCGAGCGCGGCACCGGCGAGGTTGCACAGGACGTCGAGGTTGCTGGCGAAGCGCGCCGGCAGGTAGGTCTGGCCGGCTTCGAGAAGGAGCGAGAGCAGCGCGGCGCTCGCCGCCGCGAGTGCGAATGCCGGGGCGCCGCGCACGCGCGGACGCAGCGCGGCCACCGCGAGAAAGCCGTACGGCACGTAACCGGCCAGATTCACCACCACGTCGAACGCCGTGATGTAGCGCGGCCAGGGCGCGCTCAGGTAGGTAAAGGGCGACAGCCCTACGCTGCGCCAGCCCTCGAACGGGTAGAGCGAGGCGTAGGCGACCAGTACGACATAGACGAGAAAGACGATCCTCGCCAGCGGCGAGGCGCGCGCCGCGCGCGGGTCAGTTTCCCCCGGGATGCGCCGCATGGGCCTGCGGCGTCTGACGCCCGTACAGCGAGCCCACCACCATTCCGAGGAAAGAGAATCCCATGCCGACGAGCTGTGGCGGAACCAGCGCCTCGGGAGCGAAGATCTCCATCAGCAGCCAGGTCGCAAGGCCGAGAACGACCGCGAGTAACGCCCCGTCGGTGGTCGAGCGCCTCCAGTACAGCCCGAGCACCAGCGGCGCGAACGCCGACACCAGGGTCACCTTGTAGGCATTCTGGACCATCTGGTAGATGCTGGCGTCGCTCAGCAACGCGAACACCATCACGCCCAGGGCGAAGATGACCAGCACCAGGCGCATCACCAGCAAAAGCTGCCGGTCGCCCATGCGGGCCGCGAACGGGCGCAGCACGTTCTCGGTGAACAGGGTGCTCGGCGCAAGCAGCGCCGCGGATGCCGACGACATGATCGCCGAGAGCAGCGCGCCGAAGAACATCACCTGGGCGAACAGCGGGGTGTGGCTGGCGATGAGGTTCGGCAGGATGTGCTGGCTCTCGTTGTTGTCGCCCTTGAGCAGCGGCTCGACCATCTTCGGATCGATCAGCAGCGCGCAGTAGGCGAGATAGATCGGCACGAAGGCCATGCAGAAATAAATGATCGCGCCCAGCATGGTGCCGCGCACGGCGGTGTCGGCGTCCTTGGCGGCGGTGACGCGCTGGAACACGTCCTGCTGCGGGATCGAGCCGAGCGCCGCGGTGAGGAAGGCGGCGAGGAACGCGAGGATCTCCTTCGCCTCGGGCTGCGGCCAGAACTGGAACTTGCCCGCCTCGGCGGCGTGGGTGACTACGCGGTCGAAGCCGCCCGCCGCGCCGCCCAGCAGGAACGCGAGGTAGATCAGGCCGACGATGATGATCGTGCTCTGCACCACGTCGTTGTAGGCCACCGACCACATGCCGCCGAACAGCGTGTAGAGCAGCACCACCGCGGTGCCGAGGGCGATCCCCAAGCCGAGCGAGATCGAGCCGCCGGAAAGCGTGTGGAATACCAGGCCGAGCGCGGTGAGCTGCGCCGCGACCCAGCCAAGGTAGGAGAGCGTGATGCAGATGCTGGTGGCGATCTCGACCGGCTTGTTGTAGCGATGGCGGTAGAAATCGCCGATGGTGAGCAGGTTCAGCCGGTAGAACGCGCGCGCGAAAAACAGCGCGATGATCACCAGGCAGAACGAGAAGCCGAACGGATCGGCCACGATGCCGCCCAGGCCATCGTTGAGGAAGGTGGCGGAGACACCGAGCACCGTCTCGGCGCCGAACCAGGTGGCGAAGACCAGCGCCATGCTCATGAACAGCGGCACGCTGCGCCCGGCGACCACGTAGTCTTTGGAGCTGTGCACCCGCTTCGCCGCCCACAGCCCGATCGCGACCGTGACGACGAGGTACAGGGCGACGAAGGTGACTAGCATGCGCGCGCAATCATAGCCGCGGCTCTCAAACCTGCCAAATTTCCTTCACCTTGTACCCAGGACCGCCAGCAGCGTGACGGCCACCGTCAGGACCACCACCAGCGCGGCCAGCAGGCGGTTGCGCCGCGCGTTCTGCACCGCCACGCGCTCCAGGGCGATCTGCAGCGCGCCGAGGCGGTCCTCGGCGAGCGCGCGGTGCACGAGCCGCGGCAGCTGCGGCAGCGTTGCCGCCCAGAACGGCGCCTCGTGCCGGAGGGTGCGCAGCAGGCCGCGCCAGCCGACCTGCTCGCGCATCCAGCGCTCGAGGAACGGCTTGGCGGTCTGCCACAGATCGAGGTCCGGATCCAGCTCGCGCCCCAGGCCCTCGATATTGAGCAGCGTCTTCTGCAGCATGACGAGCTGCGGCTGCACCTCGACGTTGAAGCGGCGCGAGGTCTGAAACAGGCGCAGCAGCAGCTTGCCGAAGTAGATCTCCTTGAGCGGCCGGGCGAAGATCGGCTCGCACACCGCGCGGATCGCGGCTTCGAACTCGTCGACGCGCGTGCCGGCGGGCACCCAGCCGGCATCGAGATGCGCCTGCGCCACGCGCCGGTAGTCGCGGTTGAAAAAGGCGAGGAAGTTCTGCGCCAGGTAGTTCTTGTCGACCTCGGTGAGCGTGCCCATGATGCCGAAGTCGAGCGCTATGTAGCGTCCGCGCATTTCGTCCGTCGTGGCGACGAGGATGTTTCCAGGATGCATGTCGGCATGGAAGAAGCCGTCGCGGAACACCTGGGTGAAGAAGATTTCCACCCCGGCCCTGGCAAGCGCGGGGACGTCGATGCCTTTTTCCCGCAACACCTGAACTTGCGAAATCGGCGTGCCGTGCATCCGCTCCATCACCATCACGCGCTGCGCGCACAGGTCCCAGTACACCGCCGGCACGAGCAGCAGCGGCGAGCCGGCAAAATTGCGACCGAGCTGGCTGGCGTTGGCGGCCTCGCGCATGAGGTCGAGCTCCTCGTCGAGGTGGCGGGCGAATTCGGCCACCACCTCGCGCGGCTTGAGGCGCCGCCCTTCCGCCCACCAGCGCTCGGCGAGCTCCGCCGCGGTCTGGAGCAGCGCGAGGTCACGCGCGATCGCCGCCTCGACGCCCGGGCGCAGCACCTTGACCGCCACCTCGGTGCCGTCGTGCAGCCGGCCAAGATGCACCTGGGCAATGGACGCGCTCGCCAGCGGAGTTTGATCAAAAGTGGAAAAGAGCGCCTTCAGCGGCTGGCCAAGCGAGCGCTCGACCTCAGCCACTGCCAGTTCCGATGCAAACGGCGGCACCTGGTCCTGCAGCTTGGCCAGCTCGTCGGCGATGTCGAGGGGCAGAAGGTCGCGCCGAGTCGACAGCACCTGGCCGAACTTGACGAAGATCGGGCCAAGCGTCTCGAGCGCCTGGCGCAGGCGGCGGCCACGCGTGCTGGATGAGGGCGACAGGTCGTCCAGCCGGTAGCGCGCGCCGACAGCAAGGATGCGCGCTAGACGGAGCAGCCTACTCAAGGCGCTCGAGCCGCTTGTCCAGCCTCGCAATCGCATCGCGCAGCTGCGCCAGCGGCTGCGCCAGCGTCTCGAGCTCGGCGCGGCGCAGGAGCAGTTTCTTCTCCTCGGTGGCGTAATCGACCAGGGCGCCGGCGACGCGCTGCGCCGCATCCACATGCCACGCGGCAAAGGCGCGCGCAGCGCCGGCCACGCGGTGCGCGACGACGTCGCCGAAGAGCCGCGACAGGTCCTCCTCGAGATCCCAGCGCAGATGGCGTGCGAG
>DATFDV010000071.1:0-18421 GCA_035251855.1 Burkholderiales bacterium
GCCCAGTTGTCCTTGGGATTGAGCGACCAGCGGATCTCGAGCGGCGCGCCGGGCACGCTGAACACCTTGGTCGGCTTCATCGCCTTCAGGTCCCACGCCACCATGGTGGCGCCGAACTTCTTCATCGCCTCGGCATCGCCCATCAGCTGCCCGATCGGGCGCATGTAGTTCGCGTAGCCGGTGAAGCTCGAGGTGAGCAGGAGGTTTTTCCGGGGGTTTACGGCGAGGTCGTAGCCGTAGCCGTCGCCGCCGCCGTCGGTGGGCATCGCATGCGAGGCCAGGAACTTGCCCTTGTTGTTGTAGAGCGCCATGCCGGTGCGGCCGCCCTTGTCCTGCGTATTCGATAGCGCCTGCACCAGCATCCTGCCCGGCATCGCGTAGTAGGTGTGCGGCCCGAGCCAGCCCGACTTCTCGCCGAGGTCGGCGATCGTCTGCACGATCTTCGGTTTCGCCGGATCGCTGGCGATATCGAACACCCAGATCCGATTGTCCGCAAGGCCGCCGGCCCAGATGTGCCGCCGGTCGTCGGTGAAGCCCATGTGGTGCGCCTCGACGCGCGCGCCGATCGAAACCGATTGGATGACCTTGCCGTAGCGTTTCGATTTCGGGTTGACGTCGACCGTGACCAGCTTGTCCGAGCCGTCGCCGAGTCCCTCGACGCCAAGGGTCCAGACGTAGACGTAATCCTCCTGGCCCTTGATCAGCTTCGTCATGTACGGGGAGTTACAGGTCTCGTCGGCCCTGGCGAGAAACGCGGAGCAAGCGAGGATCACGGTTGCGATGACGGCTGAGTAGCGCATGGAGGGCTCCCTTTGGACTACAGAAAAAGTTTTTTAGTGTACTCGCGCATTGCGCCGCCGCGCCCGGGACCACGGTCCCGGTTGCGTTCATCGAGCGGAAAAGAAGTAGTAGTCCGCGCGGTACGGGACGCGGGCCACGCCGGGCGCGTTGCAGCCGCCCAACGGCGCGACGCCGCCGGCCGTGGCGACCCGCTGGATGCTGGTGACCTTGCTGAACGCTCCTTCGGTGCCGACGGACCTCGTGCCGAGGAGCAGCCAAGGGATGTTCCCGGCGCCCGGCGCGTCGGAGCGCTGCTTAACCGCGCCGACGATCTTGCTGCCATCGGCCGATTCCCAGTGCGGACCGGCGTAATGGCTGCCGATCCTCTTTCCCGCACGGTCAAACAGCTCGGCCTCGGGCGCCACGAACACCCAGTTGCCGGCGCGGCACTCGTAGATCTGCACGCCGTTCGCAGGCGCGATGAGTGCGAGAGATTCGTGCGCGCCCGGTTTCAGGCTGTCAGGAACCGGTACGGTGCTGGCGCAGCCCGCGGCGAGAGCCGACAACACGATGCCGATGCGTTTCATTTCCTTCTCCCTTGTTGGTTAATTTCAGGCGGCAACGCGGAACAACGGAGCGCAGGCGGCCGCCATGCGCTGGACGTGGCGGTGGTCGGTGCCGCAGCAGCCGCCGACGACGTTGAGATTCGGTAGCAGGCCGCGCTTTAGCGTCGCGTAGTGCACGCCAAGCTGGGCGGGATTGCCGATGTCGAGCTCGGTCGATTCATTCAGCTCGGCGTGGCTTTTGCGCGAGGCATTGGCACGCAGGCCGCGGATGCGGCGCGCCCAGGGTTTTTCCAGGACTTTCTCGAAATGCTCGGGGTGCGCGCAATTCAGCATGTAGTAGGCCGGATAAGAACCGGTCGCGTCGTCCACCTGCTGTATCGCGTCCTGTAACCGCTGGCCGGTCGGCAGCCGCCCGTCGGTCTCGACGGTGAACGAGATCGCCGCCGGCATGCCGGTTTCCTGCGCCGCGCGCGCGATGCCGATCGCTTCCTCGGCGTAGTTCATGGTGATCGCGCTCACCATGTCCGCCGCCGTGTCGCTGAACACCGTGATCTGCTCCCGGTGATATGCCTGCGATTCGTCGGCGGACATGACGTGGGTGGGGCTGTACGCATCGCCGCGCGGGCCGACGCAGCCGCTGATCACCATCGCCAGCTCGCGATGCTCGCGGCCGATATCCTCCAGCAGGCGGATCGCCTGGCGGTTGGCGTCGGCGAGCTGAGCGGCGCTGTAGCCCAGACGCGCGCCCCAGTCGGTGCTCGCGCGCCAGGTGGCGCTCTCGAGGACCATGCCGGCGCGGAACTGCATGGCGATGCGCACGTACGCGGCGTAGTAACGGCGCAGCGTGCCCTCGCCGCCTGGGCGGTGGAAAAGATCGAAAGCGGCGAAGTCAGGCAGCTCGATGCCCTCGTTGAAGATGAGCGCGGTCTCGATGCCGCCGTCGGTGACGAACAGCGCGTCGCCGAGCTGCGGCAGCGCCTTGCGGTAGCGGGCTTTCATGCTTTTCTCCTATTCGTTCAGAGTGGGGCGGTAGTCGGCCGCGCACCTGGCACGAACCAGCTTTGCCATGCGCGCACCAGGCGTGCGCCGAGATTGCGACGGCGGCGCGCGGTGAGCGAAATCGTGGTGGGCGCCAGCGCGGAGACCAGCGTGATGCCATTGGAGCCGATGGCCAGGCGGGCGCCAGCGGCTATGAAACGGTCACGCGGATCGCCTTCCTCGGTAATCCAGACGCTTCCGCTCAGCACGCGCACCAACATTCCGCGTCCGCGCACGATACGGACCAGGCTCCCGCGCGCGAGATCGAGACTGCCCTGCACCATGTCGTCCGGCCGATCCATCGCCGCTCCTAGTACATGCCGAAGCGCAGGTCGATGCGCTTCGAGCGCTCGCGCGCGTGGTTGGCCTCGAACTCCAGGCCGATGTCGCGCAAGGTGCGCTCGTCGAGATGCCGCAGCAGGCGCGCCTGCGCGCGCTTGCGCCGCGCCTCGGCGAAGGCATCGAAGACGAGGTTGAGGATCCTGATCATGTGGTGCTCCCTTGTGCATTGCGATGGAAGCAGCGTAGGACGCGCCGGTATCGCGGCGATTTCCGGCGGGAAACAGTTTGTTTCCGGCTTGTATACTTGGCGCCCATGGCAGCCACGCGCGTGCTCGTAGTCGACGACGACCCGGCGATCCGCAACCTGCTCGCCGAGTACCTCGGCGCGCACGGCTACGACGTCGCCCTTGCGGCGAGCGGCGTGGCGATGCGCGCGGAGCTCGAGCGCGCGGCGCCGGCGGTGGTGCTGCTCGACATCGGCCTGCCCGGCGAGGACGGGCTGACGCTGGCGCGCTACCTGCGCGAGCGCCACCAGGTCGGCATCATCATGGTCACCGGCGCGGGCGACGTCGTCGACCGCGTCGCCGGGCTGGAGGTCGGCGCCGACGATTACATCGCCAAGCCCTTCGACCCGCGCGAGCTGCGCGCGCGCCTGAAAAGTCTGCTGCGTAGGGTGGAGATCAACAGCTCGCCAAAGCAGTCAACCCATCTTCGCGTCTCGATCGGCCGCTGCTTCCTCGACGTGAAGGCGCGCACCCTGTCCGACGCCAAGGGCCGCGAGATTCCAATCACCTCCATGGAGTTCGACCTGCTGAAGGCGCTGATCGAGCACCCAAACCAGGTGCTGTCGCGCGACCAGCTGCTCACCATGACGCGCAACCGCGAATGGGAGCCGTTCGACCGCTCGATCGACATCCGCATCACGCGCCTGCGGCGCAAGGTCGAGGCCGACCCGGCGCATCCCCGCGCCATCCGCACCGTGCGCGGCGCCGGGTACATGTTCATCCCCGCCGGGGAATAATTTTCGTTTCAGTCGTGTAACAGCTTCCCGCCTGCGGGGCGTGAAGAATTAAACTGCGCGCCCATGGGATCGGAGCTCCCGCACCAGGACCCCCTCGGCCGCGCCGCCCTCGCCGTCTCCGGCGCCGAGGGATCGGCGGTGTTCGAGCGCCTGGCCAGCGAGCTCGCCGACATCCTGCGGGTCGACGTCGGCTTCATTGCCGTCTATGCCGACGAGATGCGCGCCGAGATGCGCATGCTCGCCTTTTGCCTCGACGGGCGCATGCGGCCGCCGTTCGGCTACCCGCTGCCCGGCACCCCCTGCGCCCAGGTGGTCGGCGGCCAGTTCCTGTGCCTGCCCTCGGGGGCGCGCCGCGAGTTTCCGGATAACGATCTCTTCCGCAAGCTCGGCCTGGACGCCTACGCCGCCTACCCGCTGAGCGACGCCGCCGGCCAGCCCCTCGGGCTGATCGGCGCGATGCACCGCAGGCGCCTCGACAACGTGGCGCTGTGCGAGTCGATCCTCAAGATCTTCGGCGTGCGCGCGGTGGCGGAGCTCGAGCGCAGCGAGGAGCAGTACCGCGCCATCTTCGAAGCCGCCGCGGACTCGATGGTGCTGCGCGACGCCGATTTCCGCGTGGTCGACGTCAATCCGGCTTACGAGGCGATGAGCGGCCGCAAGCGCGAAGAGGTGATCGGCACCGACACTCTCACCATGAGCCCGCTGGCGCTCAACGAGCACGTGCGTGCTCTGCACGCGCGGGCGCTCGCCGGCGAGAAGGTGGTGTTCGAGGCGCGCGCGCGGCGCAAGAGCGGCGAGCGCTTCGACATCGAGACGCGCGGCGTGCCGATCCTGCGCCAGGGGCGCCCGCACGTGCTCTACATCGGGCGCGACATCACCGCGCGCAAGTCCGACGAGAAGGCGCTGCGCGCGAGCGAGGAGCAGTACCGCGCCATCTTCAACGCCGCGGCCGACGCGCTGGTGCTGCGCGACGCCGAGTTCCGCATCGTCGACGTCAACCCGGCCTACGTGGCGCTGAGCGGGTTCTCGCGGGAGGAGGTGCTCGGCCGCCAGCACGTGGTCGCCAACCCGCCCGAGACCGAGGCCAGGATCCGCGCGCTGCACGCCAAAGCGCTCGCCGGCGAGGCGGTGATGATCGAGACGCAGCGCGTACCCAAGGGCGGCGCGCCCCTCGACATCGAGCTGCGCGGGGTGCCGATCCGGTACAAGGGCGCGCCGCACGTGCTCTACGTCGGGCGCGACATCAGCGAGCGCAAGCGCACCGACGAGCGGTTGCGCGCGAGCGAGGAGCAGTACCGCGCCATCTTCAACGCCGCCACCGACGCCCTGGTGCTGCGCGACGACCAGGCGCGCGTGGTGGACGTCAACCCCGCGTTCCTCGAGATGAGCGGCTTCACGCGCGAGGAAGTGATCTCGGGACAGCGCTGGTTCTTCGCCGGGCCGGCACAGGCGGCGCTGGCGAAGGAGATGCACCGCCGCGTGATCGGCGGCGAGTCGGTCGATTTCGAGGTGCAGGGCTTCCGCAAGGACGGCGCCGTGCTCGAGGTGGAGATGCGCGCGGTGCCGATCCTCTACCGCGGCCGGCCGCACGCGCTTGGCATGGCGCGCGACATCACCGCGCGAAAGCGCTCGGAAGCCGAGCGCGTCCAGCTCGAGGCGCAGCTGCGCCAGGCGCAGCGCATGGAGGCCATCGGCCATCTCACCGGCGGCATCGCGCACGACTTCAACAACCTGCTGGCGAGCATCATGGGCTATATCGTGCTCGCCTCGGAGCGGCCGGCGGCCATGACCGACGCCAAGCTGCCCGGCTACCTGGACCAGGCGCTCGCCTCCTCGGGCCGCGCAAGGGACCTGATCCAGCAGATGCTCACCTTCAGCCGCGGCCAGCGCGGCGCGCCGCGCGCGCTCGACCTTGCCGCCGCGGTCGGCGAATCGATGAAGCTGCTGCGCTCTTCTCTTCCTTCTTCACTGGAACTTTCCACCACCATCAGGGATGCTCCTGCGGTCATGCTCGATCCGGTGCAGCTCGACCAGGTGCTGCTCAACCTGTCGATCAACGCGCGCGACGCCATGGCCGGCAGCGGCCGCATCGCCATCGCGGTGCACTCGCAGACCCTGCAGGCGGCGGTCTGCTCGAGCTGCCGCAAGCGCTTCGCCGGCGAGTTCGTCGAGCTGGCGGTGGCGGATAGCGGGCCCGGCATTGCGCCCGCAGTGCTCGAGCGCATGTTCGAGCCGTTCTTCACCACCAAGGAAGTCGGCCGGGGCGCCGGCATGGGCCTCGCCACGGTGCATGGCATCGTCCACGAGCACGGCGGCCACGTGGTGGTGGAAACGGCGGCCGGCAGCGGCACGCGCTTCCGCCTGCTGTGGCCGGTGGTTTCGCAACCGGCGTCACCCGCGCCATGCGTCGAATCTAGACCCAGGCTCGTGAAAAAGCCGCTGCGCGGGCGCGTGCTGGTGGTCGACGACGAGGCCGCGGTGGCCGGCTTCATGCGCGAGCTGCTCGAGAGCTGGGGGCTGGAAGCGGCCAGCGTCACCAGCCCCGCGCTCGCCAGGGAAACCGCCGCGCACTACGACCTGGTCATCACCGACCAGACCATGCCCGGCAGCACCGGGTTCGAGCTGGCGCGCGAGCTGATCGCGCGCCGTCCCGGCCTGCCGGTGATCCTGTACACCGGCCACGGCGAGCGCATCACGCAGCGCGACGTCGAGGCCGCCGGCATCCGCGCGCTGCTGCACAAGCCGGTCGATCCTGACCGGCTCTACGAATTGCTGAGGGCCGAGCTCCACTAGAATGCCGGCCTGAGCCGAACTTTCACCGCGCTGCTCGCCTGGTACTTCATCGCCGTCTGGGGCAGCGGCTACGTCTTCACCAAGGCGGGGTTGCAGTACGCGCCGCCGTTCACCTTCCTTACCCTGCGCTTCGCCTTCGGCCTGCTGTGCCTGCTGCCGGTGGTGCTGCTGTGGAAGCCGCGCTGGCCGGCGACCCGCGCCGGCTGGGCGCACTTGGCGGTGGTCGGGCTGCTCATGCACGTCGCGCAGCTCGGCGGCAGCCACTACGCGCAATACCTGGGCATGTCGGCCGGGGTTTCGGCGCTCATCCTCTC
Source organism: Burkholderiales bacterium (assembly GCA_035251855.1). Taxonomy (GTDB): domain Bacteria; phylum Pseudomonadota; class Gammaproteobacteria; order Burkholderiales; family SG8-39; genus SCGC-AG-212-J23. The sequence goes on from DATFDV010000071.1 coordinate 6,795, forward strand.
CTGCCAGCCCTTGCTCACGGCTTTCGTCGCGTCGCTTTTTCTCAAGGAACACTTGAAACCGGGGCAGTGGCTGGGCGTCTTCGTCGGCCTCGCCGGCGTGGCGCTGGTGGTCTGGCATAAGCTCGACATCCGCGAGCTCGGCCCGGGCAGCCTGCTCGGCGCGCTGATCGCCCTGGCGAGCGTCACGATGGCGACGCTCTACCAGCGCCGTTTCGCGCCGCAGGCCGACCTTAAGGCCGCCGCCGCGATCCAGTTTGCCACCGCGGCTGCCGTGGTGGCGCCATTGGCGGTGGCGATCGAAGGGTTCCGGTTCACCAGCAGCTGGGTGTTATGGGGCGCGATCGCCGTCCTGGTGATCTTCACCTCGCTGCTCGGACTAAGCGCGTTCTATTACCTGCTGCGCCACGGCGCCGCCACGCGCGTGACGAGCATGATGTACCTTCCGCCGGTGTTCGCGGTGGTGCTGGAGGCCGCCTGGTTCGGCGTGGTGCCGAGCCCGCTCGCCGTCGCCGGCATCGCCGTCACCTGCGCCGGCGTGGCGATGGTGCTGTGGAGACCGAGCTGGAAATCGTCTACTTCGTAACGCTCAACGCGCTCGGCCACCTCGCCTTCGTCGGCGCGAGGATGACCACCACCCTGTTCGCGCTCGAGCTGGGCGCCTCCGAGTTCACCACCGGTGTGCTGATGTCGCTCTTTGCCTTGCTGCCCGCGCTGCTCTCGGTGAGCGCCGGGCGCCTGATCGACCGCTCGGGTCCGCGGCGCCCGCTCCTTGTGTCGTTCGGCGCGCTGGCCTTCGCCGCCGCCCTGCCGTTCGCGTTCCCGTTCCTGGAGATCCTTTACCTCTCGACCACGCTGCTCGGCGTGGCCTTCATGTACGTGCATATCGCGATGAACAGCGTGTTCGGCGCGGCCGGCTCGCCCGAGCAGCGGGCGTTGAACTTCAGCTGGCTGGCGCTGGGCTTCTCGATCTCCAACTCGATCGGGCCCCTGGTCGCCGGCTACGCGATCGAGTGGCTCGGGCATTCGGCCGCCTTCGCCGTGCTGGCCGTGTTTCCGTTGGTCGCCCTGATCCTGTTATGGCTGCGCAAGCGGCCGCTGCCGCGCCCGGTGCACGTGCCGCTGTCGAAGAACGCCCGGGTCCTGGACCTGCTGCGCATCCCGGGGCTGCAGCAGACGTTCTGGGTGAGCCTGCTGCTCGCCACCGGCTGGGACCTCTACACCTTCCTGATCCCGCTCTATGGGGCGCGCATCGGCCTTTCCGCCGCCTCGATCGGCGTGATCCTCTCCACCTTCGCCGTCGCCACGCTCACCGTGCGCATGGCGATGCCGCTGCTCATCCGCAGGCTCAAGCAATGGGCGGTGATCTTCGCCGCGCTCAGCATCTCCGGCACCTGCTACCTGCTGTTCCCCTGGGCGCAGAGCGTGCCGCCGCTGCTGGTGCTCTCGTTCGTGCTCGGCCTCGGCCTGGGCAGCGCGCAGCCCGTGATCATGTCGCTGCTCTACGCGGCTTCGCCACCCGGCCGCCAGGGCGAGGCGGTGGGCCTGCGCACCTCGCTCCTCAATGGCAGCCACACGATGATTCCGCTCGCTTCGGGCGCGGCGTCCACCGCGGTGGGGATGGCGCCGGTGTTCTGGGTGCTTGCCGCCTGCCTGCTCGGCGGCGCCTGGTTCGCGCGAAAACAGATGAGGCGCTAATTAGTTAGGGCTCCGTCCCCGAAGTAGAATCGCGCACCATGAGACGCGTAACCCTGTCCCAGTTCCTGGTCGGCCAGCAGCGTGACAAGAAGCTCATCAACGCCGACCTGCGGCTCCTGATCGAGACCATCGCGCGCGCTTGCAAGGCGATCAGCACGCGGGTGAACAAGGGCGCGCTGGCGGACGGTCTGGGTGTTTTTTCCGGAGCAACCAACGTCCAGGGCGAGGTGCAAAAGAAGCTCGACGTCCTGTCCAACGAGATCCTGCTGGAGGCCAACGAGTGGGGCGGCAACCTGGCGGCGCTGGTTTCCGAGGAAATGGAGGATCCGCAGCCGATCCCGACGCACTACCCGCGCGGGGAGTACCTGCTGCTGTTCGACCCGCTCGACGGCTCGTCCAACATCGACGTGAACATCTCGGTGGGCACCATCTTCTCGATCCTGCGCTGCCCGAAGCTGGCCGACGGCAAGATGTGCGAGCCGAACGAGGCCGCCTTCCTGCAGTCGGGCCGCAACCAGGTGGCGGCGGGCTTTGCGGTGTACGGCCCGACCACCGTGTTCGTGCTCACCGTGGGCGACGGCGTCTACGGCTTCACGCTCGATCGCGAGACCTACACCTTCGTGCAGACGCACCCGCAGATCCGCATCCCGGACGACACGCAGGAGTTCGCGATCAATGCCTCGAACATGCGGCGCTGGGAGCCGCCGGTGAAGCGCTACATCGACGAATGCCTGGCCGGCAAGGACGGCCCGCGCGGCAAGGACTTCAACATGCGCTGGGTGGCCTCGATGGTGGCCGACGTGTTCCGCGTGCTCTCGCGCGGCGGGATCTTCATGTACCCGCGCGACGCCAAGAACAAGGAAGGCCGCCTGCGCCTGATGTACGAGGCGAACCCGATGGCGTTCATCGTCGAGCAGGCGGGCGGCGCGGCCACCGACGGGCGCACCCCGATCCTCGACCTCAAGCCCAAGGGGTTACATCAGCGCTGCGCGGTGGTCCTCGGCTCGAAAAACGAGGTCGAACGGGTCGCCACCTACTACAAATAGAAAGGGCCCCTCGTGGGGGCCCTTCCCGGTACGCCTCCCGAAACCTTATTTCAGGTGCTTGCTGACCAGCTTGGTCATCTCGAACATCGACACCTGGCTCTTGCCGCTGAACACGGTCTTGAGCTTGTCGTCGGCGTTGATCATGCGGCGGTTCTTCTTGTCCTGTAGGCCGTTGCGCTTGATGTAGCCCCAGATCTTCTTGGTCACCTCGGTGCGCGGCATCGCGCCCGAACCGACCACGGCCGCGAGCGAGCTGCTCGGGGTCATCGCCTTCATGAAGGCGGCATTTGGCTTGCGCTTCTTGCCTGCCTTCTTAGCTTTCTTCTTCGCCATCTAGGTTTCTCCTCTGAACGATACTTTTGAAACTGCGTGGAAATTCGCGTCCCGGTTTCCCCGCCGCGGAGCAGCGGTGACGTGAAGATGCCGAATAAGCTATCGCGTGTCAACGATTTTCAGAGGGAGAACGGCTCGTTTTCACTCGGCAGTCGGCTTTCCGCCACGCCCCCGACGGTAGAATCGCCGAATGAAGATTGCGGATCTGCGGCAGGAATACATGCGCGCCGGGCTGTCGGAAGCGCAGGCCGATGCCGATCCGCTGCGCCAGTTCGAGCGCTGGTTCGAAGACGCGCTGCGCGCCAAGCTGCCGCTGCCGAACGCGATGACCCTCGCCACCGTGACGCCCGAAGGCGCGCCGTCGGCGCGCATCGTGCTCCTGAAAGGCGTCGAGCAAGGCGCTTTCCTGTTCTATACCAACTACCTCAGCCGCAAGGGACAGGAGCTGGCGCGGCGCGCGTCGGCCTGCCTCGTCTTCTTCTGGTCGGACCTCGAGCGCCAGGTGCGCATCGACGGCATTGTGCAAAAAGTCACTCCCGCCGAGTCGGAGTCTTACTTTGCGACGCGTCCGCTCGGCGCGCGCCTCTCGGCCTGGGCCTCGGCGCAGAGCGCGGTCGTCGTCACCCGCAAGATTCTCGAGGATGCGATGGAGGCGGCGAAGGGCCAGTATGGAGAAAAGCCCCCGCGACCCCCGCACTGGGGCGGCTACCGCGTGGTGCCGCACGACATCGAGTTCTGGCAGGGGCGCGCGGATCGCCTGCACGACCGCCTGCGGTACCGCCGCCAAGGCGAGCGCTGGGAAATTGAGCGCCTCTCTCCCTGAGGAGGCGGTCCGCTTGCTGCGCAGCGCCGGACTCGAGACCGGTCCGGTCGAAGCGCTGAGCGGCGGCGTGTCCTCCGAGATCTGGAAGGTGGGGAACGTGTGCGTCAAACGGGCGCTTCCCCGGCTGCGCGTGGCCCAACGGTGGGAAGCGCCCGTCGAGCGCAACCGCTACGAGCGCCTGTGGCTCGAGGCCGCCGGCGCGGCCGCACCGGGCGCCGCGCCGCGCATCCTCGCCAGCGACGATCGAGCCGGGCTGTTCGCCATGCAGTATCTGGCGCTGCCGGTGTGGAAGGAGCGCCTGCGGCAGGGCGATGCGCAGCCGGGCTTCGCCGCCCGGGTCGGCGCCACGCTCGCCGCGATCCATTGCGCCACCGCCGGCCGATCCGAGGTCGCCGAGCGCTTCCCCACCGATGCGATCTTCCACTCGATCCGCCTGGAGCCTTATCTGGTTTCGACGGGGATGGCCCACCCCGACCTGCGTGAAAAGATTCAATCGCTGGTAAAGCGAACCGCCGAAACCAAGGTGTGCCTGGTGCACGGCGATGTCAGCCCGAAGAACATCCTCGTCGGCAGCCATGGACCGGTGTTTCTCGATGCGGAATGCGCCTGGTACGGCGATCCGGCTTTCGACCTCGCCTTCTGCCTGAACCACCTGCTTCTGAAGTGCCTGTGGACGCCCGCGGCGCGGGGTGCATTCCTCGAATGCTTCGATGCGCTGTACCTCTCTTACTTGGCAAAAGCATCCTTCGAAGGCGTGGAGAAACGAACAGCTTCCCTCCTGCCTGCGCTGCTCCTCGCGCGCGTCGACGGCAAGTCGCCGGTCGAATACCTGAGCGAGCCTCAGCGGCAGCGGGTCCGCGAATTTGCCCGTCCCCTGGTCGGCGGCGCATCGTCCCTCGCCGAGATAAGAAGCCTGTGGCAAAGATCCTCGACGTAAAAGGCCGCCAGGTGTGGGACTCGCGCGGCCGGCCCACGGTCGAGGCAGAGGTGATCGTTGGGCGAGGCAGCACGCCGCTTGCCATGGGACGGGCGATCGCGCCGGCCGGCGCCTCGACGGGGGCGGGCGAGGCGAAGACCGTCGAGCCACGCACCGCCGTACACAACATCCACACGCGCATCCGCGACGGCCTGCGCGCGCTCAGCGTCTCGGACCAGGCAAAGATCGACGAGCGCCTGATCGAGCTCGACGGCACCTCGGACAAGAGCCGGCTCGGCGCCAATGCCATGGTGGCCGTCTCCCTGGCTTGCGCTCATGCAGACGCAGCGGCCCAGAAAATGCCGTTGTGGAAGAAGTTCTCGGGGGAAAAACGCGTGGCCCTTCCGGTTCCCCAGATCCAGATCTTCGGCGGCGGTGCGCATGCGCGCGGGCGCTGCGACCTGCAGGACTACATGATCATCTGCATCGGCGCGGGCAGCTTCGCCGAAGCACTCGAATGGACCTCGCAGGTGTATGCCGCCGCCGGCAGGCGGCTGGCGAAGCGCGGCGCGCTGCAGGGCGTCGCCGACGAGGGCGGCTACTGGCCGGCGTTCAAGACCAACGAGGAAGGCCTCGCCGAGCTGGTCGGCGCCATCTCGGATGCGGGCCTCGAGCCCGGCGCCGATGTGGCGATCGCCCTCGACATCGCCGCCAGCCAGCTCTACCGCGGCGGCAGCTATCACCTCGCGCTCGAGCAGCGCTCGCTCTCCGCCGAGCAGCTGCACGCCATGCTCCTGCGCTGGATCGAGCGTTATCCGATCGTCTCGATCGAGGATCCTTTTGCAGAAACGGATCATGCTGCCATGCAGGCGTTTACCAAGGCGGCCGGCATCCAAGTGGTCGGCGACGACTACTTCGTAACGGATGCGAAGAAAGTCAAAAGCGCCAACGGCGCCTGCAACACGGTGCTGCTCAAACCCAACCAAGTCGGTACAGTCACCGAGACCCTCGCCTGCTGGGACGCCGCGCGCGCCGCCGGCTACCGCGCCATCGTCTCGGCCCGCTCGGGGGAGACCGAGGACGTTTCCATCGTCCACCTCGCCGTGGGCTGGGGGGTGCCGCAGCTCAAGGTCGGCAGTTTCTCGCGCTCGGAGCGCATGGCGAAATGGAACGAGGCGCTGCGCATCGAGGAGGCCCTCGGCGCCAAGGCGCTCCCCTTCCCCGCCCGCAAGCTGTTCAAGTAGTCGAAACCGTGACGTTGCGGTTCTGCGACACGACACGTGTGTCCGGTATCTCACTGTCATCGGGTTTAGAATTCGCACTCTCCTCTTGCCCCAAAACTCACCGCAAATATGAAGATGGAACGCCCCGCGCAGGCGCACTCTCTTCCCAAGGCGCGCACCGGTATCCCGGGTCTCGACGACATCACCGAAGGCGGGCTGCCGCGGGGCCGGCCGACGCTTATCTGCGGCGGTCCGGGCTGCGGCAAGACATTGCTCGCGGCCGAATTCCTGATCCGCGGCGCGACCGAGTTCGACGAGCCCGGCGCCTTGATCACCTTCGAGGAAACCGGCGAAGAGCTGGCGCAGAACGTGCGCTCGCTCGGCTTCGACCTCAACGCGCTGGCGGAACAGAACAAGATCGCGATCGATTACATCCGTGTCGAGCGCTCCGAGATCGCGGAGACCGGCGAGTACGACCTCGAGGGCCTGTTCCTGCGGCTCGGCCTGGCGATCGACTCGGTCGGCGCCAAGCGCATCGTGCTCGACACCATCGAATCTCTGTTTGCCGGCTTCGACAACCAGGCGGTGCTGCGCTCGGAGCTTCGGCGCCTGTTCCGCTTCCTCAAGGACCGCGGCGTCACCGCAGTGATCACCGGCGAACGCGGCGAAGGCACGCTCACGCGCCAGGGCCTCGAAGAGTATGTCTCCGACTGCGTGATCCTGCTCGACCACCGGGTCACCGAGCAGACGTCGACGCGGCGCATGCGCATCGTCAAGTACCGCGGTACCACCCACGGCACCAACGAGTACCCGTTCCTCATCGACGAGGACGGGTTCTCGGTCCTGCCGTTGAGTGGCGTGCAGCTCGACCATGCGGTCAGCAACGAGCGGGTGTCGACCGGCATCCCGGCGCTCGACGATATGCTCGACGGCAAGGGCTACTACCGCGGTTCCTCGATTCTGGTCAGCGGTACCGCGGGCACCGGCAAGACCAGCCTGGCGGCGCACTTCGCCGAAGAGACGGCGCGGCGTGGCGAGCGCTGCCTCTACCTCGCCTTCGAGGAGTCGCCGCAGCAGTTGATGCGCAACATGCAGAGCATCGGCGTCGACCTGGAGCCGCACGTCAACAAGGGCACGCTGCGGCTGCATTCCTCACGCCCGACGCTGCACGGCCTGGAGATGCACCTGGTGCAGGTGCACAAGATGGTCTCCGCGTTCAATCCCGCGGCGGTGGTCATCGATCCGGTCAGCAATTTCATCAGCAACTCGACGGCGATGGAGACCCAGGCCATGCTGCTGCGGCTGGTCGATTTCCTGAAAGAAAAGCAGATCACCGCGTTGTTCACCCACCTCACCAGTGGCGGCAGCGCGACGGAGGCCACCGACGTCGGCATCTCCTCGCTGGTCGATACCTGGCTGCTTCTGCGCAATCTCGAAGTCGGCAGCGCGCGCACGCGGGGACTCTACGTACTCAAGTCACGCGGCATGCCGCATTCCCACGAGATCCGCGAATTCGTTCTCACCCCCAAGGGAATCGAGCTCAAACAACTGGCCGGCAATGCCGGAAAGGGCAAGACAAAGAAATGATTCCCGCAAACGGTACTGTCGGCGAGAAGTGGAACCTGCGGCTCTATACCGCCGGCCAGAGCCCCAAATCGCTGGCAGCGCTGGACAACCTGAAGCGCGTCTGCGAGCAGCACCTTCCCGGGCGCTACTCGATCGAGGTGGTGGACCTGCTGAAGAACCCGCGCCTCGCCAAGGACGACCAGATCGTCGCCATCCCGACCCTGGTCCGCAAGCTGCCCGAGCCGCTGCGGCGCATCGTCGGCGACCTGTCCGATACCGAGCGCACGCTGGTGGGACTGCAGCTGCGCCAGATCAAATGAATACCGCAGGAGAAACAGCCATGGAACCGATCTCCGCCGATTTCGAGAAAGAGCTCTCGCTGCTGCGCGAGAAGCTGGAGGAAGCCGAGGACGTGCGCCGCGCCATCGCGCGCGGCGAGGTCGACGCCTTCGTCGTCGGCCCGGGCGGCAGCGGCCGCGTGCTGCTGCTCGCCAACGCCTACCAGCGCTACCGGCAGCTGGTCGAACGAATGCAGCAGGGTGCGCTCACGGCGACCGCCAACGGCCAGATCCTGTTCGCCAACCAGCGCTTCTCCGACATGCTCGGCGTGCCGCTGGCGCAGCTCTATACCGCGCCGCTCGAGAGCTACGTCGGCGTGAGCGACCGGGCGCGCCTGAGCGCCTTCCTGATGGTCAGCGCGCGCGAATCGCGGGTCGAGGTGGAGCTCTCCCGGCGCGACGGCTCGAGCATCCCGGTGCGCATGTCGCTCGCTTCGTTCGCCGACGGCTATGCCTCCCTGCTGGTCACCGACATGCGGCCGCTGCAGTGGCCCTCCCTGGCGGTCGATGCGCTCGACTCGATTCGCACCTCGCTCGAGAAGCTGAACCACGATCTCGGCGCGAGCGACGTCGCGCGCGACTCGCTGCGCAACATCAGCGAGGAAATCAACGGCTTGGCGCGCATGATCGACGAAATGATCGACGTCGAGGGCTCCGAACGGAAGAGATAGCGGTCACAAAAGCTCGGTAGACGGACTAGCAAAGTCCGCTACAGACTTTCGCGATGCCCCAAGCGGTATCGCGAGCCGTCATCGAAGTCCTGCTGGACCGCGTCAGCCAGGGTGCCGGCGCCGTCTCGCCGGAGGGCAAGCTCACCTATGCCAACCAGCGCTTCGCCTCGTTGCTCGGGGTGAATCGCGGCCAGCTCATCGGCAAGACGCTGGTCGAGCTGGCCGCCCAAGCCGACCGCGAGGTGCTCGACGCCACGCTGGCCAGTGCCCGCGACATCGCCTCGCAGTGCCGGATCGCGCTCAGGCGCAGCAATGGCCAGGGCGACCTGCGGGCGCTCGTCACCTTTGCCCCGCTCGGCCACGGGCAGCTGAGCTGCATCGTGACTAAGGCAGAGAGCTGAGGCCCTCGGCGCTCAGCCGATAACGGCGGTCGCAGCCGGCCGCCGCCTGCTCGGAATGCGTGGCGAGGATCGCGGCCGCGCCGCCGGCCTTGACCGCCGTCCTGAACAGGCCGAGCACCTGGCGCGCATTTTCCGGGTCCAGGTTGCCGGTTGGCTCATCCGCCAGCACCAGCTTCGGCTCCCCCACCAGCGCGCGCGCGATCGCCACGCGCTGCAGCTCGCCGCCGGACAATTCGCGCGGCGGGCTCGCCTCGCGGCCGGCGAGGCCGACGGCGGCAAGAATTCTCGTGACCCGGTTGGCGTCCTGAATACCTCTCAACAACAACGGCAAGGCGACATTCTGCTGCACGCTGAGCTGCGGCAGCACGTGGAACGCCTGGAAGACAAAGCCGAAGTGGTCGCGGCGCAACCGGGTGAGCGCATCGTCGTCCATCGCCGTGATTTCGGTATTCCGAAAAAACACTTTTCCGGAGTCGAGCGGTTCCAGACCCGCGATCACGTTGAGCAGCGTCGACTTGCCGATGCCCGAATCGCCGATGACGGCGACGTAGTCCCCGGCGGCGAGCTCGAGTGAAACGCCGTTGAGCACGATGCGCTCGCCGAAGCGCTTGGTGACCTTATCGAGCTTTAGCACGCGCCATTTCGCGCAGCTTGAAGCGCTGCACCTTGCCGGTCGGCGTGCGCGGCAGCTGCTCGATGAAGTGGATGCGCTTGGGGTGCTTGAACCGGGGCAGTATTTTCGAAGCCTCGTCCTTGATCTCTTTTTCCAGAACGTGCCCGGCAATGTGGCCGGGGCGAAGCATCACGTAAGCGGCCGGAATCGTGCCGCCCGTCTCGTCGGCCTCGGCGATCACCGCCGCTTCGAGCACCGCCGGATGGCGGGCGAGCGCGTCCTCGACCTCGGCGGGCGCGACCCACATGCCGGAGCACTTGAAAAGATCGTCGCTGCGGCCCTCGAACCAGAAGAAGCCGTCGGCGTCGCGGCGATAAACGTCGCCGGTGCGAACCCAGCCGTCGCGGATGGTTTCCGCGGTCTTCTCCGGCTTGTTTAGGTAATACGGAATCGCCGAACCGCCGCGCACGTGCAGCTGGCCACGCCCCGCGCCCTCGATGACGTGGCCGCCGTCGTTGATCAGCCGGCATTCGTAGCCCTCGAGCACCTCGCCGGAGCTGCCGGGGCGGTTGCGCTCGCGGTAGTTGTGGATGAACGCGTGCAAGAGCTCGGTGGTGCCGATGGTCTCGAGAATCTCGCTGCCGGTGAGCGCCTTCCATTCGTTCCAGGTGGCGAGCGGCAGCACTTCGCCCGCCGACACGGCGAAGCGCAGGGAGCTCGTGTCGAGCGCGTTGCCCTGCCGAATGTGCTCGAGCAGCATGCGGAACACCGTCGGCACGCCGAAGAAGATGGTCGGACGGTATTTCGCGAACACCTCGGCGATCAGCGCCGGCGAAGGCCGCTCGCCCAGCAGGATGGTCGAGGCGCCGCCGCCGAGCGGGATGGAGAGGCTGTTGCCCAGGCCGTAGGCGAAGAACAGGCGCGGCACCGAGAACAGGCGGTCGTCGGGCTCCAGCGCATAAACCCTGCGCGCCACGCTCTCCACCGTCCACGGCAGGTGGCCGTGCCGGTGCACCGCGCCCTTCGGCTGGCCGGTGCTGCCCGAGGTGTAGAGCACCAGGCACGGCGTCTCGCGCTCGAACCGCCCCATCGGCGCCGGCTTCGCATCGCGCAGGAGCTCTTCAACCAGAATGCTTCTTGCGGGATGAGCAGCCATCACGTTGGCCTGGTGCTCCGGCGACATGACGACCAGCTTCGCCTCGCTGTCCTTGAACACGTACGCCAGTCCGTCGGGCGGCAGCTGCGTGCTGCACGGCACCGCGATCGCGCCAAGGCCCATGATGCCGAGAAAGGCGATGATCATCTCGGGCGAGTCGCTCATCACCAGGGCGACGCGCTCGCCCGATCCTATGCCCTGCGCGGCCAGCGCACCGCGGCAGCGCGCCGCCTGCTCCTCGACCTCGCGGTAGGTGTACGTCCGGTTCCTGAAGTGGATCGCCACCCGGTCCGGATGCCGTGCGGCGTTCTCGGCGAGGTAGTCGAGCAGGCTGGGCTTGGGGGTCACCGCGGCGAATGTTATCCTTTCGCTTTCCTGAGGAGGAATCGTGCGTAAACCCATTCTCGCGGCCATCGTCGCCGCGTTCGCCGTATCGCTGATGAGTCCGGCCCCGGCGATCGCGCAGCAGAAGCAGCTGAAGATCGGCTTCATCACCACCCTTTCCGGCCCGCAGGGCATCATCGGCAAGCACATGAGGGATTCGGTCGAGCTCGCGCTCGATCACCTCGGCCGCAAGGTGGGCGGGTTGCCCACCGAGGTGGTCTTCGGCGACGACCAGTTCAAGCCCGACGTCGGCGTGCAGGTGGCGCAGCAGATGCTGCAGCGCGACCAGGTCGACATCATGGCCGGCATCATCTGGTCCAACGTGATGATGGCCACCATGCCGGTGGTCACCGGCGCCGGCAAGATCATGGTCGGCACCAACGCCGGCGCGAGTCCCCTCGCCGGCGCGCAGTGCAACGAGCTCTATTTCTCCGCTTCCTGGAACAACGACCAGTCGCCCGA
>DATFDV010000072.1:0-3644 GCA_035251855.1 Burkholderiales bacterium
CCTCGGCGAGCTGCTTAACCAGGGCAAGAATAATCTGGATGCGTGGTGGATTTCGCTCTCGACGTTCGGTGTTCTGATGGTGATGTTGCTCTTGTTGATCTTGATCGGAGATGCGCTGCGGGACGCTCTCGACCCGAGAAAGGTTCTGAAGGAGGAGGCGGCGTGAGCCTGCTCGAGGTCAAGGATCTCTCCATCCATTTCGGCGCTCGCCGCGTGGTGGATCGTGCCTCGTTCACGCTCGACGCCGGCGAGAAGCTGGCGCTGGTCGGCGAGTCTGCCTCGGGCAAGACCGTCACCGCTCTGTCGACGTTGCGCCTGATCGAGAACGCGAAGTTGCAGGGAAGCATCGTGTTCCAGGGCAGGGAAGTTCTGACCATGCCGGCCGACGAGCTGCACCAGCTGCGCGGGCGCGACATCGCGGTGATCTTCCAGGAGCCGATGACGGCGCTGAACCCGATCTATACGGTGGGGGACCAGATCGTCGAGTCGCTGGTGCTGCACACGCCGCTGCGCGGCGCGGCGGCCTGGAACGAGGCGGTGGCGGCGATGCGACGGGTGGGGATCGACGAGCCGGAGCGCCGGGCGCGCAGCTACCCGCACCAGCTCTCCGGCGGCCAGCGCCAGCGCGCGATGATCGCCATGGCGCTCGCCTGCAACCCGAAGCTGCTGATCGCGGATGAGCCGACCACCGCGCTCGACGTCACCATCCGGCTGCAGATCCTCGAGCTCCTCGAGCGCCTGCGGGCCGAGGCCGGCATGGCGCTCCTGCTCATCACCCATGATCTCAACCTGGTGCGCCGCTTCGCCGATCGGGTGGCGGTGATGGAGAAGGGCGTGCTGGTCGAGCAGGGCACCACCGCGCAGGTGATCGGGCGGCCGCAGCATCCGTATACGCAGAAGCTCGTCAACAGCCGCCCATCGCGCGACGTCGCCGCCGCCGGCCCTGGACGCGTGGTTCATGCGAAAGCAGTGCATGTGCATTACCCGACGCAATTGCCCGGCATCCGCGGCTGGTTCAAGAGCGGGCGCTTTACCGCGGTGGAGTCCGTGGACTTCGATCTCGCGCCGGGCGAAACCCTCGGAGTGATCGGGGAATCGGGTTCCGGCAAGACGACCTTGGCTCTCGCGGTCCTCGGCCTGATGGCCGCTCAGGGGGAGATCGTCATTGGCGAACGGAAATGGTCGGAGCGTGCGGAGCGCCGCAGTATGCGCAAAGACATTCAAGTGGTCTTCCAGGACCCGCTCTCCTCGCTCTCCCCGCGCCTCACCATCGAGCAGATCATCGGCGAGGGCCTGGAGATCCACGAGCCCGGCCTCGACCAGGCGGCGCGGCGCCAGCGCATCGTGCAGGCGCTGCACGAGGTCGGCCTGACCGAGGGCGGGCAGGCCGAGCCGCTGCTGCAGCGCTATCCCCACGAGTTCTCCGGCGGCCAGCGTCAGCGCATCGCCATCGCCCGGGCGCTCATCGTGCAGCCGAAGGTGGTGGTGCTCGACGAGCCGACCAGCGCGCTGGACGTCACCATCCAGAAGCAGGTTCTCGAGCTCCTGTCGTCGCTGCAGAAGAAATACGGACTGAGCTACATCCTGGTGACGCACGACATCGAGGTGGTGCGGGCGATGGCGCATCGCGTGATGGTGATGAAGGACAGCCGCATCGTGGAGAGCGGCCCGCTCGACCAGGTGCTGAAGAACTCGAAGTCGGAGTACACCCGGCGCCTGGTGGCGGCGGGGATGGCCTAGGAAGTAGTCCTGCGCGTCTTCGTCTTCGTTTTGGTCTTGGCCTTGCTCCTGACCGGACGCACCTCGAGCGCCAGGGTCTTGCCGGCGCTTGCCTGGCTGACGCCGTTCCAGCGCTTGAGGTCCTCGACCGAGACCTTGTAGCGGCTGGCGATCGAGGCGAGGGTCTCGCCTTTCTTCACCGTATGGAACACGCGGCGCGTGGTCACCGGGATCGGCGGCGCGTACATGATCGGCAGCCGCTGCGCGCTGGTCGCGCCGATGCCGCTGTCGGCCTTGGTCGGCACCACCAGGAGCCGAGGCACCGCCTTGGTGCGCGGCGAAATGCCGTTGACCTCCTTCAGCTGGCCGAGCGTCATGCCGTGCTTGCGGGCGATCGACTCGAAGGTCTCTCCCTGCTTCGGGTGGTAGCTCTTCCAGGAGACCAGCGACTTGTCGCCCAGCGCGGTGAGGTTGTCGTGGAACACCTCGACCTTGTCGGCCGGCAGGACGATGCGCGGGGTCATGGCGGCGCGGATGTACGGCCTGCTGAAGCCCGGGTTGAGCGCGATGAAATCGGCCACCGGCATCTCGGCCAGGCGCGCGGCGAGCTGCACGTCGATGTCGCGCAGCTTGGTGACCGTGGCGAAGTAGGGCTGGTTCGGGATCGGGCCGAGCTCGATGCCCAGCGGCCCGGGGTCGGCGATGATGTTCTTCAGCGCCTGCAGCTTGGGGATGTAATGGCGCGTCTCGGCCGGCATGGTGAGGCTCGCGTAATCGGTGGGCTTGCCGGCGGCGCGGTTCTTGGCGATGGCGCGCGCCACCGCGTTCTCGCCCCAGTTGTAGGAGGCCAGGGCGAGCTGCCAGTCGCCGTGCATCTCGTGGAGCTTGGTCAGGTAGTCGAGCGCGGCGTTGGTGGACTCGACGATGTCCCGGCGCGCGTCGTACCACCAGTTCTGCTCGAGCTCGAAGCGCTTGCCGGTGCCCGGGATGAACTGCCACAGCCCGGAGGCATGGGCGCGCGAGTAGGCCATCGGGTTGAACGCGCTCTCGACCATCGGCAGCAGCGCGAGCTCGGTGGGCAGGCCGCGCTTCTCGATCTCTTCGACGATGTGATAGAGGTACAGGCGGCTGCGGTCGACGATGCGTTGAAAGTAATCCGGCCGCGCCACGTAGTAGCGCATTTTTTCGCGCACCAGCGCGTTTTCCAGGTCCGGCACCGCGAAGCCGTTGCGGATGCGCTGCCAGACGTCGTCGACCGGCGCGGTACGGTCGATGCGCGCGAGATCGGCCAGCCGCGCCTTGATCTCCTGGCGCTCGCCGTCGAACACCATGGGGGGAATCACCGCGGCGGAAGCGGGGGGCGGCCTGAGCGCGGGCGTCTCGCTAGCCGGAGCCGGGAGCGGGGCCGCGGGCGCTTCGGGCGCGTCGACCGGCTCGGGCGCCTGCGGCTGCAGGGCGCAGGCGTTCAGCAGCAGCGCGGCAAAGGCGGCCCGGGCATGTATCACGGGCTACCTTATATAGATCTTTTGCCCGACCTGCAGGAACTTGCCCAGCTGGTTGCCCCTTTTCAGGGACGCGACGTTCGTGCGATAGCGTCTGGCGATGGAGCCCAGGGTGTCGCCGGGCTTCACGACATGGACGGCGCGCGCCGGACCGCGGCGGGGAATCGGCGGGGCGTACATCAGCGGCAGGTCGGCGAGCGAGGCCTTGGCGTCGTCGTTGATCGGCACCACCAGCTCGGAGGGCACCCGCGAGGAGCCGGGATGAATGCCGTTCACCCGCTTCAGCTGGGCGACGGTCATCTCGAAGCGCTTGGCGATCGACTCGAGCTTCTCGCCGCGCTTGGGCTCGTACACCTTCCAGGAGACGAGGGCGGCCTCGTCGAAGTTGTCCAGGTTGTCGTAGAAGGCGACCAGCTTGTCGGC
>DATFDV010000073.1:0-9573 GCA_035251855.1 Burkholderiales bacterium
GTGGTCTACGACCGGCCGGTGCTGGTGACCCCCGAGCACGCGCGCATGGTGATGGAGGTCTACATCGCCGCCGACCTCTCGGCCGAGCGCAACAGCGCAGTCGATCTTCCGTGCGAAAAACCCCGCAGCGCATCGGCCTCGCGATCGTCGGCGCGGGCCGCGTAGGCCTGTTCCGCGGCGAGGTCGCCGCGCGCCACCCGATGGTCGACTTCATCGGGATCTGCGATCGCAAGGAGGACCGGCTCGAGCTGGTCCAGTCGAAGACGCAGGCCGACTACGCCACCACCGATTTCCGCGAGCTGCTGAAAAGGCCGGAAATTACCGCCGCGATCATCGCCACCGACGAGCATCTGCATGTCGAGCCGATCCTCGCCGCCGCGGAGCGCAAGCTCAGCTTGCTGATCGAGAAGCCGCTCGCGACTGAGCTCGCCGATTCCCAGAGAGTCCTGGACTACATAACAAGAGCAAAGGTCGACGCGGTGGTCGGCTACACCCAGCGCTTCCGCCGGCGCTGGCTGGCGGCGAAGGAGAAGGTGCGCACCGGCAGCCTGGGCGACGTGACGATGGTGACCTCGCGCGCCTTCATGAACCGCCTGGTGGCGCTCGACAACTACAAGCGCACCTCGGACCCGTCGAAGATCTCGCCGATGGTGATCTCGGGCACGCACGCCCTCGACATCGTCATGTGGATGATGGAGGCGAAGAAGCCGGTCGAGGTGTACGCGCGCTCGGTGGACCGCGCGCTCGGTCCAATCTGCAAGGGGATCGATGCGACGGCTGGAACCGTTGTTTTTGAAGATGGAAGCCTGTATCACGCCTCGATCTCCTGGGCGCTGCCGATCGTCTGGCCGGGCGCGGTGTACAGCCTGGAGGTGGGCATCACCGGCACCGAGGGCGTGCTCACCATCGACGACACGCATCGGGATATTGTTCTGGCGACGACCCGTGCCCAAAGCGAAGGCTACAACCCCGATTCGCAGCGGCGCGTGGACTTTCTCGGCAGCTATCCGCCGGGCGACATGGCGCTCGGCGAGCTGCGCGGCCCGATGCGCGAGGAGACCGAGCAATGGCTGAACCGCGTCTCGCAGGGCCACGCCACCCAGCATGCCACCGCAGCCGAGGCGCACAACCGCCTGATGCTCACCAAGGCGTTCGACCTCTCGGCGCGGCGCAAGAAAGCGGTGCAACTTCCAATCACGGAGGACACATGATCAGGTGTTTGCTTTTTCTGGCAATGCTCGTTCCGTCGCTGGTTCTGGGGCAAACCTATCCCAACAAGCCGGTGCGCATGATCGTGCCCTTCGCGCCCGGCGGCGCGTCGGACTTCGTCGGCCGGATCCTGCAGCCGCGCCTCTCGGAGCTGCTCGGCACGCAGATCGTGGTCGAGAACCGCCCGGGCGCGTCGGGCAACATCGGCCTCGATGCCGCGGCGAAGGCGGCGCCCGACGGCTACACCATCTTCCTCGGCAACGTCGGCACCATCGCGCTCAATCCGGCGGTGTTTACCAAGCTGAGCGTGGTGCCGACCAGGGATTTCATCCACGTCACGCAGGTGGTCGACGTGCCCGGGGTGCTGGTGATCCACCCGGATGTCAAAGCGAACTCGGTGAAAGATCTGGTGGCGATCGCCAAGGCTTACCCGGGCAAGCTGAACTACGGCTCACCGGGCAGCGGCAGCCAGAACCGCCTCGAGACCGAGGTATTCCGCAAGGTGGCGGGCGGCCTCGACATGGTGCACGTGCCCTACAAGGGCGGTGCGGGTCCGGCGGTGGCCGGGCTTGCGGGCGGCGAGACGCACATGATGTTCGTCACCGCCTCGTCGGCGATGACCTTCGTGAAGAACGGCCGCATCAAGCTGCTCGCCGTCACCAGCGGCAAGCGCCTCGCCGCGTTCCCCGACACGCCGACGATGGCCGAGGCGGGCTATCCCGAGCTCACCAGCGGCTCCTGGCAGGGCGTCTTCGTCCCCGCCGGCACGCCGAAGGACGTGGTCGACAAGCTCTACGGCGCGGTCATCGAGACCATGAAGTCGCCCGAGGTGGTGCAGCGCCTCGCCACCGGCGGCGTCGACGTGGTCACCAGCAAGCCGGGCGAGTTCTCGAAGTTCGTGCAAAGCGAGACGGAGCGCTGGGGCCGGGCGGTGCGCGAGGCGGGCGCGACCGCGGATTAGGCGCGATGGAGCCGCTCGGCGTCGCGGTCGTCGGCCTGGGTTGGTGGGGCCGCATCATCGTGCCGCTCCTGAAGGACAGCGCGAAGCTGAGGGTCGTCTGCGGCGTAGACGTGCGTCCGGTCGAGCTCGAAGGAATTCGAACTCTGACCAGCTTCGACGAAGCGTTGAAAGACCCTGAGGTCCAGGGCGTGGTGCTCTGCACGCCGCACACGCAGCACGCCGACCAGATCGTCGCCGCGGCCAACGCGAAGAAGCACGTGTTCTGCGAGAAGCCGCTGTCGCTCGACCGCGCCGACGTCCTGCGCGCGGTGACCGCGTGCAGCCGGAACCAGGTGGCGCTGGCGGTGGGGCACGAGAAGCGCTTCGAGCCGCCGGTGCAGGAGCTGGTGCGGATGGCGAAAGCCGGCGAGCTCGGCACGCTGCTGCAGATCGAGGCCAACTTCAGCCAGGACAAGTTCCTCTCGCTGACCGCGGACAACTGGCGCATGTCGGAAAAGGAGGCGCCCGCCGGGCCGATGACCGCCACCGGCATCCACCTGCTCGACCTGTCGGTCGGCCTGCTCGGCCCGGCGCAGGAGGTGTTCGCCAGGGTGCGCCAGCTCGGCAGCCGCCTGACGAACGGCGACACGCTGGCGATTCTGGTTTCATTCAGGAATGGAGCCAATGCCTTGTTGAGCGCGGTGCTCGCCACGCCCTTCGACGGCCGCTTCGCGCTGTATGGAAACAAGGGCTGGGCCGAAGTGCGCGACAAGGCACACCCGGAATTTCCGCAGGGCTGGACCCTGACCACGTCTCATCGGGGTTCGGAAAAAAAAGTCGTCGAATATCCGCCCGCGAAGGCCGTGCTTGCCAACCTCGAGGCCTTCGCCGACGCGGCTGCCGGGCGGGCGCCGTACCCGGTGCCGCAGGACCAGATGATTGCCAACGTTTCGGCGCTGGAGGCGGTGCTGCGCTCGGTGAAGAGCGGGAGGGTGGAGGTCGTCGAAAACTAATTCGGGGTCAGGTTCACAATTCGGGTACCTAAAAGCGAATTGTGAACCTGACCCCGAATTATCGGGTGGTGCACACCAGGCGGTGGACCGAGCAGCCCAGCGAATGCTGGCTGCAGTTCTTCATCGCTTCTATTCCCGCCGAACCTTCTGTGTTCCCCGAAGCCCAGCCGTATCCTTTCGAGCCCACCGCCAGAGCGCCGCAAGCATTCTTGAACGACAGCAGCGCCCGGCAGTCCTTGGCGAACTTGCGACAGTTCGCCAACGCCGCTTTCTCGGCGTCCGGACGCGAGGGATGGTCGTTCGACCAGCCGTGGGCGCTGCTGCGCGGGGAGTAGGCGATGGCGCCGTAGTACTCCCGCGGCTGAGCGAGCGCCGCTGCCGGAATGAGCGCGAGGACGAGTAGAGCGCGCCGCATGGGTGGGCCGCATCATAGAGCAAATGTGAAACTCGCCTTTGAAGCGGGCGGCGATGTAGTCATCCTCGACACACTTTCACACCTGGGGGGCTTTTCTCGGATGATGTATAGCTGCGCACCCGCCGGTAGAGGTTCGACTGCAGGCTCGGCTGCCATCGTAAAGAAGAAGGGCAAAAGCCTGCGGATCGACATCCACTGCCACTACCTCAACCCGGAGGCCGCCGCCAAGGTGGCGCCGCTCAACCCGGCGCAGCACGAGATGCAGATCAAGTTCGCCAACGCGCTCACGCGCGAGACGAACAAGAAGCAGGTGGCGGAGCGCGCGCCCAAGCTCTCCAACATCGAGGTGCGGCTGAAGGACATGGACCGCATGGGGATCGACATCCAGGCGGTGTCGCCGGCCCCGCAGCAGACCTATTACTGGACCGAGCCGGGGATGGGCGCCGAGCTCGCCCGCCAGGTGAACGAGCGCCTGGCCGAGATCGTGGCGAAGTGGCCGGATCGCTTCGTCGGCCTGGGCACCGTGCCGCTACAGGATCCGGACCTTGCAGTATCTGAATTAACTTACCTGGTGAAAACCCTGGGCATGCGAGGCGTGGAAATCAACGGCAGCGTCAACGGCATGGAGCTCACCGACGGCCGCCTCGCGCTGGAGAAATTCTTCGCCAGGGTGCAGGAGCTCGACGTGATCCTCTTCATGCATCCCACCGGCTACACGCAGGGCGAGCGCCTGTTCGACCACTATTTCAACAACGTGATCGGCAATCCCCTCGAGACCACCGTGGCGGCGAGCCACCTGATCTTCGACGGGGTGATGGACCGCTACCCGAAGCTGAAGGTGGTCCTGCCGCACGGCGGGGGCTTCCTTGCCCACTACTGGGAGCGCATGAACCACGGCTGGAAGGCGCGGCCCGACTGCCGCACGGTGATCAAGAAGAAACCAACCGCCTATCTGGAGAAGTTCTACTTCGACACCATCGTGTTCGACCCGCAGATGCTGGACAACCTGGTGCGCCGCTATGGCGCCGACCATCTCGTGATGGGCACCGACTATCCGTTCGACATGGGGGTCGAAGACCCGGTCGGCTTCGTCGCCCGTGGGAAGCTTTCCTCTGGGGACAGGGCCAAGATCATGGGCGGCAACGCCGCCCGGTTGCTGAAGATCCGGCGCTAGTCGATTTTTTCCCAGACGCTGCGCGAAGTCAGCGTCTTGCCCGGCTGGGTGGCGGAGGGTTGCGGTGCCACGATGAGCGTAAGGCGCCTGCCCTCGAGTTGATAGGTGCGTACCTGCTGCTTGCCTCGCCAGACTTCGGTCCAGGCGGTGTCGATGTCGATGTACATCTTGTCGCCTTCGGTGCGCCACGGGCCGGCATAGGCGCTGAGCGAGTCGAGCAGCGCCGCTTTGGCGTCCGTCGTGGCGCCGATCTTTCTTTCGTCCGCCGTGAAGAATGCCATCATGACTTTCGGCGTTATCACAAGGTAGCCGTGCTGCGACTTGCCCATCGGCTGTATGGGCATGTTGTCGAGCCGCAGATCGTTGGACACCAGCCTGTAGGTGCCCACAAGCGAGGGTTGCGCGAGGCACTGCAGGGGCGCGAGGAGCGCGCAGACCAGGATGCATAGCGAGCGAAGCATGATTTCCTCCGTTTGGCCGTGATTGGGAAATGACCCGTCGGAGGGACGCATTCACGCCCGAAAGGAGGGGACCGATGGCCCGAAGCGAAACAGGGGCCGGCGTGCGGCCGGTTGTTGAGTGCTTGCCCCATTCTAGGCCTCGAATATCTGATTACAATAGCCTCACGAGGAGGAATAAATCATGAAGCGTTCCCGACGTAATGTATTGAAGGCCGGGGCGGCGCTCGCCGCGACGGCAGGATTTCCCGGCGCCGCATTCGCGCAGGCCGGGCCGGTCAAGGTGGGCATGAGCATGCCGCAGACCGGCTCGCTCGGCGCCGGCGGCCAGGCGGCGCTGCTCGCGCTGCGCATGTGGGTCGAAGACGTGAACAAGAAGGGCGGGCTGCTCAACCGCCAGGTCGAGCTGATCGCCTACGACGACCAGACCAACCCGGCCAACGTGCCCGGCATCTACACCAAGCTGCTCGACGTCGACAAGGTCGACCTGCTGATCGCGCCCTACGGCACGGTGCCGACCGCGCCGATCATGCCGCTGGTCAAGCAGCGCGGCCTGCTGCTGATGGGCAACTTCTCGTTCCAGGTGAACGCGAAGGTGCAGCACGACATGTGGTTCAACAACGCGCCGTGGAACGACGCCTCGAGCTGGTCCGACGGCTTCTTCCGCGCCGGCCAGAAAGCCGGCGCGAAGACGGTGGCGGTGCTGGCCGCGGACAACGACTTCGCGCAGAACCTGGCGAACGGCGCCCGCGCCCTCGCCAAGAAGGCGGGCATCAAGTCGGTCTACGACCAGAACTATCCGCCCAGCACCACCGACTTCTCCTCGCTCATCCGCGGCGTGCGCGCCTCGAAGCCGGACATGGTGTTCGTCATGTCCTACCCGAACGACTCGGTGGCGATCATGCGCGCGGTGAACGAGATCGGCGTCGGCTCGTCGGTGAAGATCTTCGGCGGCGGCATGGTCGGGCTGCAGTTCACGCCGATCATGGTGTCGCTCGGCAGCCTGCTGAACGGCGTGCTGAACTACAACTCCTACGTGCCGGGGATGAAGTACCCCGGGATCGAGGACTTCCTCGCGCGCTACGCCAAGAAGGCCGCCGAGGCCAAGGTCGACCCGCTGGGCTTCTACCTGCCGCCGTTCAACTATGCCATCGGCCAGATGCTCGAGCAGGCGGTGGCCGCGACCAAGAGCCTCGACCACAAGCAGCTCGCCGCCTACTTCCGCAAGAGCGAGGTGAAGACTATCGTCGGCCCGATCCGCTGGGACAAGAACGGCGAGTGGGCCAACCCGCGCGTGGTGCAGGCGCAGTTCCGCGGCGTGGTGGACAAGGACATGGAGCAGTTCCGCAACCCGAAGAAGCAGGTCGTGGTCTACCCGGACGAGTACAAGACCGGCGACGTGATCACGCCCTTCGAGAAGGCCAGGACCGCAAAGTAGCGATTTCCTAGTGCAAACAAACGGCGCGGCGCTCCCGCGCCTTTTTTTTAGATGATTTTTTCCTTCGACCTGCTGTTCGAAGCCGTGCTGTTCGGCGTTCTGCTCGGCTGCTTCTACGCCGCGGTGAGCATCGGCCTGTCGGTCTCCTTCGGCCTGCTCGACGTGCCGCACGTGGCGCACCCCGCGCTGATGGTGCTCGGCTCCTATTGCACCTGGCTGGTGGCGAGCTGGGGGCTCGACCCAATCCTGGCCGGGATCATCCTGATGCCGGCGTTCTTCGCGCTCGGGGTGCTCATCTACCGCTTCTACTACGAGACCTTCGAGAAGCGCGGCACCGAGGCCGGGGTGCGCGGGCTCGCTTTCTTCTTCGGCGTGGCGTTCATCGTCGAGGTCGGGCTGATCCTGGTATTCGGCGTCGACCAGCGCACGGTGGCAGCGCCCTACATCGGCTCGAGCTGGGCGATCGGCGAGTACCGCCTGCCTTACCGGATGCTGGTGGCGTTCGGCATTGCCCTGGTTCTCACCGCGGCATTGACGCTCTATCTGTCCAGGACCTTCACCGGGCGGGCCATCAAGGCGGTGGCGCAGGACGAGCCCGCGCTGCGCCTGATGGGCGCCAACCCGGTGCGCATCAAGCAGTGGGCCTTCGGCATCGCCACCGGAGTTTCCGCGCTGGCCGGCGCGATGCTGATCATCGTCGGCCCGGTCGAGCCGGCGCTCGACCGGCTGTATATCGGGCGCACCTTCTGCGTGGTGGTGCTGGCCGGGCTGGGCAGCATGACCGGGACGCTCGCCGCGGGCCTGATCCTCGGCATCTCGGAGTCCATCGTGCTGATGATGCTCGGCGCTTCGTGGGCGCCGGCCGTAGCTTTTGGGCTTCTCTTGATTGTTTTAGGGATAAGACCTCAGGGGCTGTTCGGCCGATGAAATACTGGATCGGGGCGGCCCTGGTCGTCATCGCCGCCTTCGCGGCGGCGCTCTCGGGCATGAACGAGTACTTCTTCTACGCCGCCTACATCGTGCTGACCTTCGTGGTGCTGTCGACCGCCTGGAACATCCTCGGCGGCTATGCCGGCTACGTGAACTTCGGCACCGGCGCGTTCTTCGGCCTGGGCTCCTATAGCGCGGTGGTGCTGTTCAAGGCGCTCGAGGCCCCGCTTTTCGTGCAGATCCTCGCCGGCGCGGCGATCGGCGCCGCGCTCGGCTTCGGCGTCGGCATCATGACGCTGCGCCTGCGCGGCATCTTCTTCGCCATCGCCACGGTGGCGATCCTGTTCATCATGGAGACCTTCATGGTGAACTGGCGCTATGTCGGCGGCGCCACCGGGCTGCAGCTGCTGCGGCCCGAGGTGATGGCGCCCTTCGACAGCTATACGCGCATGCTGTTCGTGGTGATGGCGCTGCTTGCCGTGGTGGCGGTGTCCATCGCGCGCTACATCCAGGTGTCGTGGATCGGCCGCGGCCTGCGCGCGATCCGCGACTCGGAGGAGGCGGCGGAGTGCTCCGGCGTGCCGACGCTCAAGCTCAAGCTCTTCGCCTGCGTGGTGTCGGGCGCGCTGATGGGCGCGGCCGGCGCGCCGATGCCGATGTACCTCTCGTTCATCGAGCCGGCGTCGAGCTTCAGCCTGAACTGGGGGGTGTCGGCGCTGGCGATGCCGATGATCGGCGGCACCGGGCACTGGATCGGCCCGGTGATCGGCGCGCTGCTGCTCGGCTCGATCCAGCAGATCGTCACGGTGACCATCTCCAACGAGATCAACGTTTTGGTGGTCGGCGTGCTGCTGGTGCTGTTCGTGGTGCTGGCCCCGGACGGGATCGTCGGACTATTCCGCAAATGGACGCGCCGCTCCTCCAGATAAAGCAGGTGTCGAAGCACTTCGGCGGCTTCACCGCGCTGTCGGGGGTGAGCCTCGACATCGCGCGCGGCGAGCGCTTCGGCCTGATCGGGCCCAACGGCTCGGGCAAGACCACCCTCATCAACTGCATCTCCGGCTCGCTGCGCAACGATGCGGGCTCGATCCGATTCGAGAATTCCGAGATCTCCGGGCTCGCCGCCTATCAGCGCACGCGCCGCGGCATCGCGCGCAGCTTCCAGATCCCGCGGCCGTTCCACACCATGTCGGTGCTCGAGAACCTGCTGGTGCCCTCGGCCTACGTGGTGCATCTGCGCGAGGCCGAGGCCGAGGCGAAGGCGATGGAGATCCTCTCGAGCATCGGCCTCGCCGGCAAGGCCGGCGTGCTGGCGAGCCAGCTGTCGCAGGTCGAGCTGCGCAAGCTCGAGCTCGCGCGCGCCATGGCGGCGCGCCCGCGCCTGCTGATCTCCGACGAGGCGATGGCCGGGCTTGCCGGCGCCGAAGTCGATGAGGTTTTGGAAATATTGTTTGATTTGAATGAGAAGGGCATCGCGATCATCATGATCGAGCACATCATGCAGGCGGTGATGCGCTTCTCGCAGCGCGTGGTGTGCCTGGACGCCGGCAGGATCATCTGCGAGGGCACGCCGACCGAGATCGTCGGCAACCCCGAGGTGCAGAAGGCCTACCTTGGCGCTTGAGCTGAAGATCGCGGATGTGGAGGCCGGTTACGGCGCCGTTCGTGCCTTGCATGGTGTCTCCATGTCCGTGAAAAACGGCGAAACGGTCGCGCTGCTCGGCACCAACGGCAACGGCAAGAGCACGCTCATGAAGTGCGTGATGGGAATGGTGCGGCCGACACAGGGTTCCGTGGTTCTTTCGTTGGATGGGCAAGCGCACGATCTCACCCGCCTTTCGACCGAGGAAATCGTCAACCTCGGCGTGGCGCTGGTGCCCGAAGGCCGGCGCCTGTTCCCGAAGCTGACGGTGGAGGAAAACCTGCTGCTCGGCGCCTTCCGGCCGCAGGCGCGCGCGGCGATCCGCACCAACCTCGCGTCCTCCTACGAGACCTT
>DATFDV010000074.1:0-11444 GCA_035251855.1 Burkholderiales bacterium
TCACCGTGCCCTGCTCGGGCTGCAGCTGCCCGCCGATCAGCTTGAGCAGCGTGGATTTTCCCGAGCCGCTGCCGCCGAGGATCGCGACCACCTGGCCGCGCGGGATGTTGAGCGACAGGCCGCGCAGCACCTGCAAATCGCCGTAGGAAAAATGCAGGCCCTTGATCTCGACCGCGTTCTGCGTCACGCGCCTCTGCTGCATGGAACTACTATACGCCAATGCATCCGTACGCCGCACTCACGCCGGAGGTGGTCCTCGATGCGCTTTCCGCGCTCGGCCTGCGCCCCGACGGGCGGCTGCTCGCGCTGTCCAGCTACGAGAACCGCGTCTACCAGATCTGGATGGAAGAAGGTCCACCGGTGGTGGCCAAGTTCTACCGCCCGGATCGCTGGAGCGAGGCGCAGATCGACGAGGAGCACGCCTTCGCGCACGAGCTCGCCGAGCGCGAGATCCCGGTCGTCGCGCCGCAAAGCTCATCCTCGTTCGGCGGCTTTCGCCTCGCGGTCTATGCGCGCCGCGGCGGGCGCACGCCCGAGCTGGGCGATCCGAAGACGCTGGAATGGATCGGCCGCTTCATGGGGCGCATCCACGCCGCGGGCTCGACGAAAAAATTCCAGCACCGCGAAGCCCTCACCCCGCAGAGTTTCGGCCACGCCCCGCGCGCCTACCTGCTGACCACGCCGTTCATCCCCGCCGACCTGCTCGACGCCTGGAAGGCGGTCACGCAGCAAGCGCTGCAGCTGGTGGACGCGTGCTGCGAACGTGCCAGCGGCGTGAAAGCCATCCGCCTGCACGGCGACTGCCATCCCGGCAACATCCTGTGGACCGAGGACGGACCGCACTTCGTCGACCTCGACGACTCGCGCATGGGGCCGGCGATGCAGGACCTGTGGATGCTGCTCTCGGGCGATCGGGCGGCGATGTCGCTGCAGCTGCGCGCAGTGCTCGCCGGCTACGAGCAATTCATGGAATTCGAGCGAACGGAATTGAATCTCCTCGAGGCGTTGCGCACCTTGCGCCTGATCCACTACTCGGCGTGGATCGCGCGGCGCTGGGACGACCCGGCCTTTCCAGCGGCGTTCCCCTGGTTCAACACCCAGCGCTACTGGCAGGACCGGATCCTCGAGCTGCGCGAGCAGATCGCGTTGATGCAGGAAGAGCCGCTGGCGGTCGACTAGAGAAGGCTGAATCGTTGTCTTAAGGAACGCTTAACGGGGTCCCCGCCTTCGCGGGGATGACCATCAGCCGGGGATCGTTTCTTGCTGCCGAGTGTCAGCATACTCATGCTTCGCTGCGTTTCTTTGTGCCTTGCCCTCGTCTGCGCCGCTGCGCAGGCGCAGGACGCGCGAACGCTGATCGCCCGCCATACGGCACTGCACAAGCAGCTCGCCGACAATCCTTTCGGCCGCCCGGTACACGTGGAGTCCACCGCCGACGGCGCTCGGCATAAGGGCGAGATCCACGCGGTGCTCGACCGGCCCTATGAGGTGGTGGCGGCGGCGCTCGCCGCGCCTTCGCACTGGTGCGAAATCCTGACGCTGCAGGTGAACGTGAAAGGTTGCCGCGCTTCCGGCCAGGCGCTCAGTGCCTTCATTACGCGCAAGGCTCGCGATTCGCTGGACGACGCGCACCGCGTGGATTTCCGGTTCCAGGTCGCCGCCGCGCGCACCGACTACCTGCATGTCCTGCTTCGAGCCGCCGACGGACCGGTCGGCACGAGCGACTATGAAATCCGCCTGCAGGCCACGCCGCTCGATGCACGGCGCACCTTCGTCCATCTCTCCTATGCCTATAGCCTGGGGTTCTTCGCCCGCCTCGCGCTGGATGCCTATCTCGCCGGCGCCGGGCGCGACAAGGTCGGCTTCAGCGTGGCCGAGCGGCAGCCCGACGGGCGCCCGGTCTATGTCGACGGCATGCACGGCGTGGTCGAGCGCAGCGCGATGCGCTACTACCTGGCGATCGAGGCGACCGTGGAGGCGCTCGCCGTTCCCCCGGCCCAGCGCCTCGAAGCGCGCACGCGCCGCTGGTACGCGGCGATCACCAGCTATCCGCAATTGCGCGAGCAGGTCGGCGCGGAGGAATACGTCGAGATGAAGCGAAGGGAAGCGAGCACCTAGTAAGATGGCGGCCATGACCGCTGCCCGGTACGCCGCCTGCCTAGCCGTCGTGCTCGCCGCCTGCACCGCGCCCCATTGGCAGAAAACCGGCGCCGCGCCAGATGAAATCGCACGCGAACTGAAGCAGTGCGAAGCCGCGGCACCGCCTGCGCCGCGAGCAGCTCCCGGGCCGCGCAGCAAGCCTGGCAGCAACACCATCGACTTCGACTCGGCATCGGAGCGCAGCTTTGACCGCGCGCGCAAGGACGACGAGCACATCGCGGCCTGCATGCGCGCCAGGGGCTATAGCCGGTAAGCGGTTACTGCACCTCCAGCCGGTTGACCACGCCGCGGATCGCGGTCAGCGACCAGGCGTCGAGCTCGGCGCGGCGCTTCTGCTGCTCGCTGGGCACCGCGCCGTCGAGGAACACCACCTTGCCGTTGCAGTTGGTGCGGATCTGGTCGGCATCGAGCTCGGGGTCGGCGTCGAGCACCAGGCGCATCACTTCGCTGATCTCGTCGTCGCGGTCCTCGTAGGCCGGGCGCACTTCGAGGGCGTTGATCACGTCGCGCCGGCCGGGAGTCCACCAGGCCACCGCGCCGGCGAAGCGCCGGTGCGACTGGCTGATGACGTGCCCTTCGAGCACCACCACGCCGTCGGTCACCGAGAGCTGGAGGTCGCCGGCCGCGTCCTCGTTGACCCGCCGCAGCACCTGGATGCGCTCCGCATTTCCATCCCCCGTGCGCAGATTGAGGCTGCAGCCGCGCAGCTCGGGCTGCTCGAGGAGCAGGCGCGCCGCCGAATCGCGCACCGCGCCGTCGCCGCGCCGCTCGCCCGGCGCCACATGCAGCCGGTCGACCACGTTGCGCACGCCCTGCACCGCGGCGGCGAGCTGCAGGGCGAGCTTCTTCGCCGCCACGTCGGCAAGCTCGCCTTCGAGGGTGACGGTGCCGTCCGCGCTTTCGATCCGGACTGGATGGCGGTGCAAGTTGATGCGGCTTTCGCGCTCCAGCGCGGCGTGGACCTGCTTGCGGACGGCGTCAGGCTGCATGTCTTCGCTCTCCTTTCAGGTTGGAACGTTACGCGGTTCGCAGGTTCAACAGCCTTACGCAGGCGACCGCGACCAGCGGCAGAAGCAAAGTCAGGACCGCGACCACGATCAGCAGCGCGCCCAGCTCGCTGTAGTCGCCGCGCTTTACGACGAAGGCCCGGTTGAGGTACGAAGTGCCGAGCTGCGAGGCCGCCAGCGCCAGGTTGGAGAACGACGCCATCACCGCGAAATAGGTGGCCTTGAGGTGCGCCGGCGCCGAATTGGCGATCCAGGCGAGCATCGGGATCATCGCGATCTGGCCGAGCGGCGACTCGAGCGCGGTGTTGAAAAGCGTGATCACCCGGGCATCGACCAGGCCGCCGGTGCGCGCCGCGGTCCATTCGTGCAGCCCGTAGAACATGCCGATGCTGGGCAGCGCGAGCACCGCCGCCGCGACGCTGAGCACCACCACGATGCTGGCGATCGAGTTGCGCGCCATGAAGCCGCGCAGCGCGAACATGCCCACCAGCGTGAGCACGTAGGTGAGGAGCGAGAGCTGCGCGAGGAAGCTCTCGTCGAACTTGAGGACGTCGATCATCCACCAGGTCGCGCCGTCGCCGGTGAGCGGCACCGCGCGGAACAGGAACAGCACGGTGGCGGTCGCCACCAACGCGTTGCGCGCCGCCGGCTCCAGCTCGCGTGCCAGTCTCCACAGCAGGAACACGATGATTGCCAGCGAACCGCAGAAGATGATCTCCTCGGCGTGCGGCACGCCGCCCAGGCCGACGGCGAGCGTGATGGCGACGAAGGCGAGGCTGCCGCCGAGCACCGCCCAGTTCGGCCGCGTCTTCTCGACGACTTCGCGCTGGTGCTTGACGAAGCGGTGCAGGACCACGCCGAGCACCGAGATCAGCGGGATAACCAGCGCCGCGGTGTACACGTCGGCGTAGAGGGCTTTTTTTTCGCCCGGACTGAGCTTGTCTGCGTCATGAAAGACGTAGATATTCGCCGCGGCCACCAGCGCCAGCCCGCCGATGATCGCCACCCGCCCGAGGGTTTGCATGGTGGTGTGCATGGCCTTGCGCGTCTGCTCGTCGTACGGCCTGCCGTGCTCGTCGGCGCGCGGCACCGCTTCCACCGTCATGGCATCGGCCACCGAGTCCTGGATCATGTAGCCGGTGGGCGCGAGCAGCGCGGCGACGACGTACCACTGCGAGAGCGTCATCACCGCGGCCATCTTTTCCGCATGGCTGATGAGGCCGATCATGATCAGCAGGCTGGCGGCGATTATCGACGCCCCCAGCCAGACCAGCAGCGCCTTCCAGCGCCAGATCAGGTCGACCAGGTGGCCGACCGGCATCTTCAGCGCCCAGGGGATGCCGGCCCAGAAAAGCAACGCGGCGAGGAACGCCGGCGACAGGTCGAGATAGTCCTTCACGAAGAAGGTGCCGACGATGCCCGTCAGTCCGGAGACCCCGTACGCCGCGTAGACCATCAGCGGCGGCAGGTAAGAGAGCTTCAAGCGTTGATTACGCGGATGGGCTTCCCCGCCATCCAGGCGGCGACGTTCTCCACCGTGTCGCGATAGAAGATGCGGTAGTTCTCCTCGTGCACGTAGCCCAGGTGCGGCGAGAGCGTCACGTTCTCCAGCGTGCGCAACGGGTGATCGGCCGGCAGCGGCTCGCGCTCGTAGACATCGAGTGCCGCGTGCAGCTTCTGCTTTTTCAGGGTGGCTACCAGGTCGCCCTCCACCACGATGGGTCCGCGCGAGGTATTGACCAGGATCGCGCCGGGCTTCATCAGCGCCAGATCTTCCGCGCGCACCAGCCCGCGCGTGCGCTCGCCGAGCACGAGGTGGATGGTGACGACATCGGACCTTTCGAAAAGAATTTCTTTAGTTACTTTTTGTACACCTGCATCCGCGGCCTTCTCTTCCGTCAGATTCTGACTCCAGGCGACGCACTCCATGCCGAAGGCCTTGCCGATCGCGGCGACGCGCGCGCCGATGTTGCCGAGCCCGAGCACCCCGAGGGTTTTTCCCGCCAGCGAAAAACCTGGCGCGAGGCCCTCGTGCCACCGGCCGGCTCGCATGTTGCGCTCGCCTTTGGCGAGTCCCCTTGCCGCGGAGATGATCAGGCCCCAGGTCAGCTCGACGGTGGAGAGCCCGCCACCGGCGGAGCGGGTATTGCTCACCGGGATGCCGCGCTCCTTCAGCGCCTGCGTATCGAGGCTCGGCGAGCGCGCGCCGGTGAGGCTGACGAACTTCAGGTTGGGAAGCTTCTCGATCAGCGCGCGGCCGAACGCGGTGCGCTCGCGCATCAGGCAGATGGCGTCGAAGGGCACCAGTTGGGTTGTCGAATTTTTTAACGGTTCGTTAAAAACCGTGACTTCGACGCCCTTCAATGACTTCCAATCGGCGTACTCCAGCGCGACGCGCTGGTAGTCGTCCAGTACGGCAACCTTCACGTCACTGCACGCGGATGTTGTTGTCCTTGACCACCTTGCCCCAGCGCTCCATGTTGTCCGCGATCCATTTGCGCGTCGCATCGGGCCCGAGCGTCACCACGTCCATGCCTTGCGTCTCGGAAAGGACCTTGTAGACGTCGGGCAGCTTGATGGCCTTGTTCAGCTCCGCGACCATTTTGTCGATGACCGGCTTGGGCGTGCCGGCGGGCGCGAGGATGCCCCACCAGGCGTGCGCGACCACGTCGATGCCGAGCTCCTTGAGCGTCGGCACGTCGGGCATGGTGTGCGAGCGCTTGTCGCCGGTGAGGACGAGGGCGCGCATCTTGCCGCTGCGCACGTGCTGCGCCTGCGCCGCGGTCGACGCCATGGCGAGCTCGACGTGCCCGCCGATCAGGTCGGTCGACAGCGGGCCGCCGCCCTTGTAGGCCACCGGCAGGAACTTCGCGCCGGACGCCTGGCTGAGCACGATGGTGGTGAGGTGAGCGAGCGAGCCGTTGCCGACGTTGCCCAGCGTCACGCCCTGCCCGGACTTCGCCGCCGCGAGCGCGTCCTGGAAGTTCTTGTACGGCTTCTGCGCGCCGGTGGTGATGGCCATCGGCGCGGTGCCGATGATCATGACCGGCTCGAAGTCCTTGAGCGGGTCGAACGTCAGGTTGGGATTGAGCGCCTGATGGACCGCATGCGTGTCGAAAATGAACACGAAGGTGTAGCCGTCGGGCGCGCTCTTCGCCACGTACTCGGTGCCGATGATGCCGGAGGCGCCGGTGCGGTTCTCGACGATGAAGTTCTGCTTGAGCGAGTCGCCCAGCTTCGCGCCGAGCAGGCGGGCGAGCGGGTCGACCGAGCCGCCCGGTGGATAGGGCGAGACAAACTTGACGGGCTTGGTGGGCCAGTCTTGGGCCCATACCGGGAAGGCAATAAGCAATAAAAAGATAAACCTAAAAGCCGACATTCCGCCCTCCTTTGAGTTTGAGCATCTCGCGCGCATCGGCCGGCGTCGCCACTGCCAGGCCGAGCTCCTCGAGCATCCGCTTCGCCTTCGCCACCTGCTCGGCGTTCGACTTGGCGAGCTGGCCGCGCCCGAGCCACAGGCTGTCCTCCAGGCCGACGCGCACGTTGCCGCCCATCACCGCCGACATCGCGGCGATGAACATCTGGTTGCGGCCGGCGCCGAGCACCGACCAGTAGTACGCCTCGCCGAACAGGCGGTCGGCGGTGCGCTTCATGTGCACCACGTCCTCGTAGTGCGGGCCGATGCCGCCGCGAATGCCGAACACCGACTGGATGAAGAGCGGCGGCCTGATCAGGCCGCGGTCGAGGAAGTGAGCGGCGGTATACAGGTGGCCGATGTCATAGCACTCGACCTCGAATCGCGTTTCATTCTCCTTGCAGCTTTCCAGAATCGTCGCGATGTCCTTGAAGGTGTTCTTGAAGATGCGCTCGTCGGAACCCGCGAGGTAGGGCCGCTCCCAGGCGTGTTTCAGGTCCTTGTAGCGGCCGAGCATCTCGTACAGGCCGAAGTTCATCGACCCCATGTTGAGCGAGGCGACCTCGGGCTTGAGCTGCAGCGCGGGCTGCAGGCGCTCCTCGGTCGACATGGTGGGCGCGCCGCCGGTGGTGAAGTTCAGCACCACGTCGCTTGCCGCCTTGATCTTGCCGGCGAACTGGCGGAACAGACTCGGGTCCTGCGTCGGGCTGCCGTCCTTCGGGTTGCGCGCATGCAGATGCACGATCGCCGCGCCGGCTTTTGCCGCGCCGATCGCCGCCTCGGCGATCTCGTCGGGCGTGATCGGCAGGTACGGCGACATGCTCGGCGTGTGGATCGAGCCCGTCACCGCGCACGTGATGATGACTTTGCCTTGCGCTGCGGCCATATCCTCCTCCAGGAGCGGCCAATTCTAAGCAGGAATGCGCGGCGCGCTAGCCCGTTTTGCGGAAGCCGTCCGCGGCGCGGCGGGCAAAACCCGGAAGCCAGCGCTGGTAGAACCCGCTCAGCTCGACCCCGGCGAGGACCAGGAAATAGATCGCGCCCGCCTCGATGACCGAGGCATGTCCCGG
This sequence comes from Burkholderiales bacterium, assembly GCA_035251855.1. Lineage (GTDB taxonomy): Bacteria > Pseudomonadota > Gammaproteobacteria > Burkholderiales > SG8-39 > SCGC-AG-212-J23. The sequence goes on from DATFDV010000074.1 coordinate 7,653, forward strand.
CCATTGCCGTAGATCCCGCGGCACGCTGGCATAGCTGAGGGCCAGCCAGAACACCGCGGTCGAAAGCACCCAGCGCACCAGGAACTGGAACCAGAAATTGCCCGAATTCCAGTTCAGCGCGAGTCCGGAGTAGGTCACCACCGTGAGGAGCATGAAGACGAGCAGGCTGCTTTCTGAACCGCCATACGACATGGCCGCGCTCGTCACGGTGAACACGAGCGCGCAGACGACGAATCCCTCCAGCCTGCCAGTGCCTCCTCGGAAAAACCAGCCGAGGATGAGCATGACCAGCGTCGTGGCGAGCACGACGCGCTCGACCAGCATGAGCTCGATCAGCCAGCCCTCCGGGCGCGTGGAGAGCGCATACCCGGCGCCGGTGAAAAGCAGCGGCAGCGCCGCCACCAGGCTTTTCCAGTAGGGCGCGGGGCTAGACGAGGTAGCGGGTGCCGCCACAGACCGAGATGGCCTGGCCCGAGATGTGCCGGCCCGGCGCGGTGGCGAGGTACAGCGCCATGTTGGCGATGTCCTGCGCGGTGACCGTGGTCTCGAGGCTGACGCCGGCGAGCATGCGCTTGCGCACCTCTTCCTGCGAGAGCTTGAGGCCTTTGGCCTTCGCCTCGATCACGCGGTCGATGCGCTCGCCCTCGACGATGCCGGGCTGGATGCAGTTGACGCGCACCTTGTCCGGGCCGGCCTCGGCGGCCAGGCTTTCGGTGAAGCCGACCACCGCCCACTTCGCCGCCGAATAAGGCGTGCGCATCGGGAAGGCGAGCCGGCCGGCGGCCGAGGACAGGTTGATGATGCTGCCGCCGCCCGCTGCCTTGATGAGCGGCATCGCCTTGCGCGTGCAATAGAACATGCCGTTCAGGTCGACCGCGATGCAGCGCTCCCAGTCCTCGGGACGGATGTCCTCGACCTTCGCGGTGGGGCCGGCGATGCCGGCGTTGTTGATCAATACGTCCAGCCCGCCGAGAAATTTCTTCACCTCGGCGAACAGGTGCTCGACGTCCTCGAGCCTGGCGACGTCGGCGAGCGTCTGCGAAACGGCGGGAAGCTGCTTCTTGGTGCTCGCCAGCGCCTTCTCGTCGACGTCGCAGATGTGCACTTTCGCACCATGCTCGGAGAATGTGCGCGCCATCACGCGGCCGATGCCGCCTGCGCCGGCGGTGATCAGCACGCGTAGTCCTTTGGCGGAGAATTCCATGACGCCGCATAATACATGCAGGGTTCGGGAGGGAAAGCGTGGCGGCAGAAGAACGCAAGCGGCCGGGGCTGTCGATCGAGCAGGAGGAGCTGCGGGGCATCTCGCGCACCGTGGCCGAGATCCACTGGCTGCTGCTGATCCTGGTCCTGCTGTACCTGGTGTTCGGCGGCGAGCGCGGCGACCCGGAGTCCAACGCGGCGGTATCGGCGGGCCTGTTCTTCTACGCGGCGCTCGTCATGAGCTTCCGCTATGCGAACTTCTACAAGCGCGAGACGCGCTGGAAGATCGCCTTCGAGACCTTGGGGATGATCACCTTCATCACCTGGGTGCTGTGGCACACCGACGGGCTGGCGAGCCCGCTGGTCAACCTTTACCTGCTGCCGGTGATCACCTCGTCCCTGACCCTGGGCAAGTTCGCCACCCTCGCCAACGTCGGCCTGGTCGCCGCCTGCTACATCTTCCTCGGCAGCCATTCGCTGGCCGAGCTCGCCACGCTCGGCTTCATCGCCGGTTTTGCCGCGCAGCTCGCGCCGGTGCTGCTCGTCGCCTATATCACCACCATGTTCTCGGCCGACATCCGCTACGGCCTGCAGCACGCCAAGCTGCTGGCCGAGACCGACGAGCTGACGGGGCTGTTCAACACGCGCGGCTTCGCCATCGCCGCCAATCGCCTGTTCGGCCAGGCGCAGCGCTACGGCCGCCCGGCCAGCATCCTGATGATCGACTGCGACAACCTGAAGATGGTGAACGACACGCATGGCCACGACGCCGGCAGCCGGCTGCTGCGGCAGGTGGCGAACGCGGTGCAGGTCGAGCTGCGCGCCACCGACGTGCCGGCGCGCTACGGCGGCGACGAGTTCATCGTCCTCTTGCCGGAGACGCCGGCCAAGGGCGCGGCCGACGTCGCCGAGCGCATCCGCCTCGCCATCGGCTCGCGGCCGCTCAGCATCAACGGCGAGAACGTATTCGCCTCGGTGAGCATCGGCTTCGCGTCCTATCCGGAAGACGGCCGCACGCTCGACGCGCTCGCCGCGCGCGCCGATCGCGCGCTCTACCAGGCCAAGCAGGAAGGCCGCAATAAAGTCGTACGGTACAGCCCCGCCGCCGCCTAAAGCACCAGCTCCCAGTATTCCCCAGTCAGCTTGATGCCGAAGTCCTGGTGGCGTTGCGTGTTGACCAGCTTGAAACCGGTCGACTTGTAGAGATGCCTGGCCGCGACGAGGTTCGACTGCGTCCATAGCACGAGCTTGCTGTAGCCCTTGGCGCGAGCGAATGCGATGCACTCCTCCACCAGCCGCCGGCCCACCCCGATGCCGCGCGCCTTCGGCTCGACGATCAACAGGCGCAGCTTGGCGAGCGTTTTGGTCTGCTTGACGAGGAACACGCAGCCGACCGGCTCACCGCCGATCTCCGCGATCCAGCAGCGCTCGCGCTTCTTGTCCAGCTCGTTGACAAACGCGGCGGCGATGCCGGCGACCAGCGCCTCGAAACGCTCGTCCCAGCCGTACTCCTGCGCGTAAAGGCGCCCGTGCGCGCCGATCACCCAGCCCATGTCGCCCGGGCGGTGGGCGCGTAGCGAAATACCGGTAGTGTTCTTTTTTTTGGTTTCCAGCGCCGACTCGACCGCCTGGAGCGCCCCCACCAGCCGCTCCTGCTCCGGCGCTGCGAGCTTGCTCAGCATGGCGCCTACCTCGTCGCGCGAGCGCGCGTCGAGCTGCTGGTAGGCCTTGCGGCCCTTGACCGTCAGCGTCAGCCGCACGCGGCGCGCGTCCTCCTTCGCCGCCTCGCCCTGCACCAGGCCGCGGCGCTTCAGGTCCTGCACCAGCCGGCTGAGGTAGCCCAGGTCGAGATCGAGGTCGGCGCCGAGCTCGCTTGCCGTGCATTCGCCGCGCTGGCCGAGCTCGTAGAGCACGCGCGCCTGCGGCAGCGAGTACGGGCTGCCCAGATAGTGCGGCTGCAGCGCGCCGATGCGGCGCGTGTAGAAGCGATTGAAGCGGCGGACCGCGGAGATGCCGGTTTTGGCGGTACTGGACTTCGAGTTACTTGACTTTGGCAAGTACTGCATAATCGGCAGGATGAACCTCTTCGACCTGCAAGGCAAGGCGGCGCTGGTCACCGGCGGCAACGGCGGCATCGGCCTGGGCATGGCGCAGGGACTGGCCGCCGCGGGCGCCAAGGTGGCGATCGCCGGCCGCGATCCGCAGAAAAATTCCCAAGCCTTGAAGAGCCTGAGCGGCGCGATGGCCCTCGAGGCCGACCTCAAGGACGAGAAGTCCTGCCGCGCCATGGTCGACGAGGCGGCCAGGCGCCTGGGCCGGCTGGACATCGTGATCAATAACGCCGGCATGAACGTACGCAAGCAGCCGCAGGACTACACGCTCGACGAATGGAAGCTGGTGATGGACACCAACCTCACCAGCGCCTTCGTCGCCGCCCAGGCCGCCTATCCGCACCTCAAGCGCGCCGGCGGCGGCAAGATCGTCAACATCGGCTCGATGATGTCGATCTTCGGCGCGTCGTTCACCGCGCCCTATGCCTCGAGCAAGGGCGGCATCGTGCAGCTCACGCGCGCCCTCGCCTGCGCCTGG
>DATFDV010000075.1:0-18205 GCA_035251855.1 Burkholderiales bacterium
AGAGGCGTTGCTGCTCGCCGACCGCGTCTGCGTGATGACCGCGCGGCCCGGCCGCATCAAGAAGAGCATCCCGGTGCCCATGCCGCGGCCGCGCAGCATCGAGCTCACCACGTCGCCCGAGTTCAATCTCCTGCGGCGCGACGTGCTGGACCTGATCCGCGAGGAGAGCGTGCGCGCGGCGATGGAGACCGAGCCCGCCTAGATCAGGCCGGCCGCGACGCCGAGCACCAGCGCGTCGTCCCGCCCGATGACCTGTACTCCCACAGGCAGGCCATCCACCGTATCCCCCGGCACGCTGACCGCCGCGAGACCAGCGATGCTCGCGAGCACCGTGTAATCGGCCTGCGATTCGGGCGCCGGCCGGTCGAAGGCGAACGCCGGTCCGGGCGTCGTCGGCAGCACCAGCACATCGCAGTGGCGGAACTGTTCGTCGAGCCAGCGCTTGGCTTCGGCTATGCGTGCGTTCGCCTTGGCGATCCGTTCGGGGGAGGCGTCGCGGCCGAAGCGCAGCGCGGCGCGCAGCGGCGGCGAGATCTTCGAACCGGGATCGTCGAGCAGCGCCGCGTGGATGCGGGCGGCTTCGACCTCGACCAGCAGCAGTGCCGCCCGCCGCAGGGCGGGGAGGTTGTCAGGCATCTGCCTGCCGACCTCGCCGCCGACTCGCGGCCGCAATTCGCGGCCGGCCATCACCGAAGCGATGCGCGCGACCCGCGCCACGCTACCGGCGAGGACACCCACCCGGTCGAACTCCGGCATCAAGGGCATCACGCCTGCGCTGTCGATCAGCCCGGGGCTGGGCAGGAAACCGACCACGCCGCAGTAGGCGGCCGGGATGCGCACCGAGCCGAGGGTGTCGGTGCCGAGCGCCGCCTCGCAAAGGCCGGCGGCGACCGCCGCCGCCGAGCCGGCGCTCGAGCCGCCGCAGGTGTAGCCGTGCCGGCGCGGGTTGTGGCAGCGGCCGAACCACGGGTTGTCGCCCAGCGCGCCGAAAGCGGCTTCGTCCATCAGCGTCTTGCCAACGATGGTGGCTCCGGCCTTGCGCAGTCGCTCCACGCAAGGCGCGTCGCCCTTGGCCATGCGGCCGCGGTAGGGCTCCATGCCCCCGGCCGTCGGCATGCCGGCCACGTCGATGTTGTCCTTCACCGCGACCGGCATGCCGCCGAGCGGGCCCGGGCCGCCGGGCTGCGGCGCGTAATGCACGAATGCGCCGAGCCGGTCGGCGCCGGTCACTTCCTGGCCATGCCGAGGATGCCGCCGCTGGTCGAGCGCGGATCGCGCTTGCGCCAGGCGCCCACATCCACCGCCGCCAGGAAATTGAACACCAGGCGGTTGAACTCCTCCGGATCCTCGAGGTTGATGGTGTGGCCCGCGCTGGGCATGACCGCGAGGGCCGAGGTGGCGATGGCGCGCTTCATCAGCAGCGCAGGCTCGAGGCAAGGATCGTCCTCGTCGCCGGTCAGGATCAGGGTGGGAATTTGAATGGTCTTCATGGCGTCGGCCAGCTCCCAGAGCGAAGGCCGCCGCGCCTGCACGCCGCGCATGGTGAGCGCCGAGCCGGGCGTCGAGTGTTCGGCGAGCTGCTCGGCGAACTCGCGCCAGCCGCGCGGATCCTTGTTCTGGAACTGCACGCGCGTCGGGCCCAGCGAGTAGCGCTTCGCCACCTCGGGCATGCCAAGCCTTTCGATCTGCTCGGCGGCCGCGTTGGTCTCGGCGCGGAACTGCTCGCGCTTGGCCGGCTCGGCGCCGTAACCGCAGCCGCCCACTACGAGCGAGAGCGCGCGCTCCCCATACGAGATGCCGAAATGCAGCGCAGCGAAGCCGCCCATCGACAGCCCGCAGACATGCGCCTTGTCGATGCGCAAGTGATCGAGTATTGAGCGGATATCGTCGCGCGCCAGCGCCTGCGAGTACTTCTCCGGATCCGGCGGCACGTCCGACGGCGGATAGCCGCGCGCATTGAACGCGATGCAGCGGTAGTAACGCGAAAAGAACCGCATTTGCGGCTCCCAGCTGCGGTAATCCCCGGCGTACTCGTGAACGAAGATCAGCGGCTTGCCGCTGCCGGCTTCCTCGTAGTAGAGCTTTACGCCATCGTGGGTCGTCGCATGCGGCATAGGTTTTCTTCCTGCTAGTGGCAAAGGGCGTTGTATTCCAGTCTGGTCACTACGAGTCCAAGCCATTGGCCTGGCGGGACGAGCTGCTGCGCGCCGTCGACCCTGCCGTAGACCACGTGGGCGAGCGTACCGACTCTGTTCCGGTCGTCGAGGAAGAGTTGGCCTTGGAACGTGAAGGTGCCGTGGCTGACCCCGTCTCCCCAGTACCGCGAGCGCCCCGGATCGACAAACATGTCGTACCTCAGGAAATGCAGTTCGCGATCACGCATCTGGCGAGCCGGCGCCGGGGGTATCGCTTGAAGGTTGTAGACAACCTCGACATTGAGCCCGTCGCGCTGCGCCCGGGTGCAGGTGACGCTGACGGTGTTGTGCCCATTGATCGGCGGCGAGCTCGATGTCATCTGGCCGCGGCCGAAGTCGAAGACCTGCACGTTGATCTGGCACTCCGCCGGACGCGCCGGACAGTCTGGTAGCGAAGGTCCCGGGGCTCTCGGCGAACGCACGAACTGGCCCCACGCCGAAAAGGTAATCAGCGCGCAGCACGCCGCCAGCACGAAGCGGGTCATTGGCACGTGAAGGAACCCAGGGTAGACCCCGAGGTGAACCCATCAGGCAGCGCGACCGTGGCCCCGCATGCACGCTCGCCAATCTGCACGTGCAGGACGTTGGGCTTGCCACGCTCGAGGCCGCTCACGTACACGCGTCCGCGCCGCGCCACCGGAAACTGCTCCTCGGCGTCGCCGAGGCGCGCGGAGGCACCGGCCGGCACCGGTCGGCCGCTTGCCTCCACCAGCGTAAGGGTGGCCGATAGCCGGCGCAGCACACCCATGTCCACCAGCGCGCCCATGCGATGCGCGATCTTCACCCGCTTTGCATTGTCCCCGAACGAACCATCCAGCGGAATGTCCTCGGCATCGAACGTGAGGGTGTTCGGGAGGAACCCGGACAGGCGCGGGATCACCGCGACGCCGCTGGCGTCGGTCTTGCCGACCGGCTGGCTGTTGGCGTACACCCGGACGTCCGGAAAGTCGGCTACTTTCACCATCGCGAAGCTCTGGTCGAGGTAGCGCGAGACCTTCCATTCGCTGCCGGCCGCCGCGACGCTGCCGCGGACGTAGGCCCGGGCCGCGCTGACGCCGAAGGCATCGGCCGCCTCGATGCCGAATTCCCCGATCCCCGTGCGCCAGAACGTGCCGAGCTCCAGGCGCGGCTCAGCAGACTGCTCGCCGGCGAGCACGCGATAGCCGAAACTGTCGGTCTCCAGCAGGTTGCGGCTGACGTTGAGCAGCACATTCTTTTCCGACGGGTTGCTGCGGCGCTCGGCGGACAGGGTGGCGAAGTCCCGCTCGCCCAGCGGCAGCGCCAGCATGATCGACAAGACATCGTTGGTCGGCTGCAGGGTGCCTGAGAAGCGCGAGAGGTTCGCAGTCAGCGTTGCCGAGGCTGTCAGGGAATAAGACCAGCCGAGCGTGGCGGTATTGAAATCGCCTGTCTGGTCGGTCGTGCGCAGCGCCAGCACGTTCAGCCAGTGCCGCTCGAAGACCCGCGCGGATGCCGAGACCTGGCGCGTGCCGAGCGTGCGGATCTGGCCCGGCTCGAAGGCGACGTCCAGGTAATTCTCGGATTGCTGCTGGGCCGCGGCGCCGACGGTCCAGTCCCGCTCGTTGCGCTGGAAGAAAACCTTGCCGAGCTTGCCGGTGCCATCCCCGGTGCTCAGGGCGCCGCCCAGGCCCACCAGCCCGAGCACCGGCATCGTCATCTGGACCACGCCGCCCAGGTTGCCCCGGTCGTCCATGACTTCCGCATGCCCTTCGAGCGTCAGCCAGTTGGTCACCCCATAGCGATGCGTGCCGACGGCGGCCCATTCGCCGTAGTTGTTGCTGTCGATCGCGTAGTCGCGGCGCAGGAAGCCGGTCTCGTAGGAAAAATCGTGCAACCCTTGCTTGAGCATCGAGTCGTAGCGCACGTAGGGCACCACCGCCGTCGATTCCCTGCCGAACACGTCGCGCACGACCACCCTCACGTTGCCGGCGCCGACGGGAACAGGCAGGTTCTGCACCGAGAACGGACCGGGCTTGATCGGTGCGGAATAGGCCTTGGCGTTGTTGATGTAGACGTCCACCGTCGAGGGCACCACGGCGGTGCCACCCACATCCGCCGTTGGGTAGGTGATCAGCAGCGGCGCCGTGCCGAAATTGCGCTGGTACTGCAGTCCGCCCATGCGCACTGCCGCGCCATAACTGCCGGAGCGCGTGATCGTATCGCCCGCCACGGCGCTGGTGATGCGCTCCGGATCGTCGCGGCGGAACGTAGTGTCGAGGCGCACGGTGCCGTGATCGTTGTTGCCGCTGAAGAAGCTGGAAGTAAACAGCCCCGGCCGGGCAAATGCACCGATCTCCCAGTTGGCGCCGAGCGACGTGACGGCCTCGGTGCGGTCGTAACGCAGGTCGTAGTTGAGAAAGCCGCCGCGTGCATAGGTGACAGGAAGGCGGTCATCCATCGTCAGCGAAGTCGCGGAGCCGCCAAACAGCTCCGGCGGGAAGTCGAGCGCGAGCGTGAGCTGTGCCAGATCCAGCCGGTAGTCGAGCCCGATCCCCTCCGCGCAGAGCCAGCGCACTCCGGAAAAGGTGAGCAGGCTCAGCCGCTCGAAGGCGATGCCCCACTCCTTGAGCTCGGGCTCGCCGATATAGAGCGGGCCGCCGGGGGCAAGAAAGCGCACGGCAATCGCTTCGGGCTCCTGACCGTTCACGATGGGTTGAACAAGCAGCGGCGCCACCGTGGCTGCGCGCTCTACGCCAGCTTGGCACTCCGGCGTCTGCGCGTGCGCGGCAATGGGCGGTGCGGCGGCGACTGCCGCCGCCAGGGCTACGGCGATACCACGCAGGTTCAGCGCGTGACGTCGGCCGAGAAGCTGCCCCGGTCGGTGATGACCTTCAATTGGAGGGGCCCGTCAGCCTGGATCGTCAGGGGATAGGTGCCCGTAAGCGTGTTGCCGGCGAGCACGTAAGCTGCCGAGGGAATTCTGAGCAGCTCGCCGGCCTTGGGCGAGCTGAGCACCCATTCGCGCAGCTTGAGATTGGCCTTGCCGCTGTTGCGCAACTCGATGTTGACCACGTCCTTCGCCAGCGAAGCCTTCAGCCCGGCCTGCCCCTTGGCGATCGGGCCGGAGGCGGGCGCGACGAACACGGGAATCGCCATCGACACCACGGTTTTCACCGAATTGGCGCGGATTTCCTTCGATGGCGGCACTTCGTCGATGAAGATCCGGTAGGCATGCTCCGCGGCATCGAGCGGCCGGTTGAGCTGGATGCGCACGACCTGCGACGCGCCCTTTTCCAGGCGGAAGGTCGCCGGTGCGAGCAGCAGCTCGTCGGTCTGCGCGTAGTCGTCGGTGCGGTTTTTCTGCTTCCAGCTCACCGCCCGCACCTCGAAGGTCTTCGCCTCCTCGGTATTGGTGACGGTGAGCGACGAGGAGCGATTCTTGCCAAGATCCGCGCGCAGCGGCACGACGGCGAAGCCGCCTGCCTGCGCTCCGCACCACATAAGCAGCAACGCCCATAGAGAGACGACGCGAAGCATGGCGGTCTCCTAGTAGAAGATGCGCACGGTGATGGTATCGGCGTAAGCGCCGGCCGGAATGTTCTGCGTAGCGGGAATCGCGCCGAATACCGTGTGGTCCTGCGCGAGGCCGGTCCCGACGCCCGTCACCGTGTCCGTTCCGCTCGTCTCGCCCCAGATCGTGGTGCGTGCCGAGTCGGAATAGAGCTGGTAGTTCAGGTTGTTCGCTCCGGACACCATCTTGCGCTGGTTGACGGTGGCGCCGGGCGAGCTGCCCTGGTTGAGGCCGATGTTGTAAGTGGTTTGCGGAGAGCAGATTGCACGCAATTGCGTGGTGCTATTGGTGCCGCTTTGTTGGGTGTAATTGCCGAAGTCGAGATCGTTCGCGGTCACGGTGCACACCGCCTGCACGTTGGTCGTAACTCTGAACGTCGTGGTGGCCGTTTGCTGGGCATGGAGCCCGACCCAGGGCAACATTCCGAGCATCAGCAAGACTGCAGCGTGTCGTTTCATGGTTGCCTCCCCTGTCGGTGATCGGCGCGCTGTAGCATTGGCGCCAATGCGTCCAATCGCGAATGATGGCCGCGACGCCTCGCTGCGGGATATTGGACCAAGGTCCTATTGGGGGCGATTGTTCGCCGCATGGCTTGCGCTCGCGGCGTGGCCCGCGATCTCCGTAGGACAGGCCACCTATACCGCCACTGCGGGCATGCCCGTCAGGATCGAGATCGCGGCCTCCTGCGCCGTGAGCGCTTCCGACCTGAACTTCGGCGCCTATGCCTCGAACCAGAACACCCCGGTGCAGGGACAGACCGCGATCCAGCTGCTATGCGGTGCGGGGACCCTAGCGGAGGTCAGCCTCGATGCCGGCACCGGACCCGGCCGGAACACCTCGCGCCGTAGCATGGAACAAGAGGCAGGGCGCGACCAGCTGGACTATGACCTGTACCAGGACCCGGGGCGAACCATTCACTGGGGTGATCGCTCCGGACGGGATACCCTCGAAGTGCAAACGACCGGCGTGCCCCTGACCATTCCTGTCTACGGCCAGATCCCCGGCGGGCAGCGCGTGCGGGACGGGACCTACAGTGACACGATCACCGTTCAGGTGACTTACTAAGCGGTCGGGCGGTGCAGGTAGCGTCCGCGCGGGCTGCCCGTCACCTTGCCGTTCTCGCATACCAGCGCGCCGCGCAGGAACGTCGCTCTTACTTTAGAACTCAATTCAATCCCTTCGAAGGGCGTATACCCCTGCGTGGACTCCGAGTCCTTGGCCCGCACGGTCCAGGTTTCCTTGGGGTCGACGAGCACGAGATCGGCGTCCAGCCCCGGCGCGATATCCCCCTTGGAGTTCAGGCCGAAGCGCTTGGCCGGATTGCCGCTGGTTAGCGCGGCAATGCGGTTGAGGCTCAGTTTCCTCTTACTTCCTTCCGAAATCAGCGCAGGCAGGAGGTACTCCGTGCCGCCGAAGCCGGACTTGGCGAGCCAGATGTTGCCGAGCGCGTTCTTTGCCGCCTTCGTCTCGTGCCGGCAGCACGCGTGATCGCTCACCACCCAATCCACCTTATTCTCCAGCACCATCTGCCAGAGGAACTCGACGTCCTCGCGGGGCCGGATCGGCGGGTTGACCTTGGCCAGCACGCCGGCCCTGGAATTGGTATCGAGCACCAGGTGGCCGATGGTCACCTCGCGGCGGAAATCGACGTGCGGGAACACCTGCGCCATCTGCAGGGCCGCGGTCAGTGCTTTTCTGGAACTCAAATGGAGAAGATTGATCGTGGGCAGCGCCGCTTCGCTGGCGAGATAGGACGCAATGAACACCGCCAAGCCCTCGGAGTGCGGCGGGCGCGAGGCGTGGTACGCGGCGAGGCCGTCGAGCTTCCTCTCGCCCTCCACGATCTTCGTGTAGGCGGTCATGATCTCGGCGGTCTCGCAATGCAGCGACAGGCTGATCTGCGACGCCTTGGCTTCGAGGCGCTCGCGCGCCGCCTGCACGCCGCGCATCACGAACTCGAAGTGCGCGAAATCGTAGCGCTCGCCGGGGCCGATCATCAGGAAATCGCGCTGGCTGTCGGAGCGCCCGTGCAGGCCGTGCGAGCCGTAGAACATGAATATCTTGAAGGACGACACACCGTGCTTTTCGATGAGCTCGGGGATTTCCCCGATGTGCGTGTTATCCATCGGCGCCAGGTGGTAGCCGTAATCGACATGGAACTTGCCGGCCGAGACTTTCAGAACCTCGGGGAAGAAATCGCGGTAGGGGCCGCCGCGATTCAGGTAGTACTGCCCGGTGCGGAAATAGTTGAGGCTGGAGGTCACGCCGCCCTGCGCGGCCGCGCGGCTTTCGCTCACCGCGTCCTCGGCGAGCGGCGAGTAAATGCCGGTATGCATGTGGGCGTCGACCACGCCGGGGAAGGCGAGCAGGCCCTTGCCGTCGTAGACGGTTTTTGCTTCATCAGAAGGTAGGTTGGGCCCGACCTTGCTGAACTTCTCGCCGGTCACGGCGATGTCCGCTTCCTCGACCGAGCTGGCGCCCGGCCGCACCACGCGCACGTTCTTGATCAGCAGGTCCCAGCCCTTCGTCGTCATCCCGCCCTTGGTCGTCATCCCTATTGGTCCTTGTCGTAGCGTTTGCCGAGCGCCAGCATCTCGGGCGTGCCGATGAGGCGGTTCAGTCCCTGGAAGTCGAGCATGCGGCTGCGCATCGGCTCGGTGCTGCCGTGCTGCCGCAGCGAGGCGTAGAACTCGCGCGCGGCAAAACCCAGGGCGCGCGCGATGGCCCCCGGAAAGATCGCGATCGCGAAGCCGAGCGCCTGAAGCTCCCGCGCCGCGACCATGGGCGTCTTGCCGCCTTCGACCATGTTGGCGAGCAGCGGCACGCGCCCGGCGAAGCGCGCGGTCACGGCTTTCATCTCCTCGAGCGAGCGCGGCGCCTCGATGAACAGGACGTCGGCGCCGGCCTCCAGGTAGCGCTCGGCGCGCTCCAGCGCCGCCTCGAGGCCTTCGACCGCGATGGCGTCGGTGCGCGCGACGATCAGCGCGCGCGAGCGCGAGTCGAGCGCGGCGCGCAGCTTGGCCAGCATCTCGGCCGGGGGAACGAGCGCCTTGCCGTCGAGATGGCCGCATCGCTTGGGGGTGACCTGGTCCTCGAGCTGGATCGCAGCCGCGCCGGCGCGCTCGAAGGCGCGCACCGTGCGCGCGACGTTGAGCGCGTTGCCGAAGCCGGTGTCGGCATCGACGATGATCGGCACGCGCACCCGGTCGCAGATGCTCGCGAGCGTGTCGGCAACCTCGCTTGCGGTTACCAGGCCGATGTCCGGGCGGCCAAGGCGCGTGTAGGCGATGCCGGCGCCCGTCAGGTACAGCGCCTCGAGTCCGGCCTGCTCGGCGATGAGCGCCGTAAAGGCGTCGTACACGCCCGCCGCGACCAGGATGCGGCGCTCCTTAAGCCGTTCGCGCAAGGCGCTTCTCCAGATGGGGGATGAGGCCGCCGTCGCGCACCATCTCGAGCAGGTGCGGCGGGATCGGCTCGAAGGCGTAGGTTTGCCCGGTCGCTTGGTTGACCAGCACGGCATGGTCAAAATCGACTTCGATGGAATCGCCGTCGCGAATTTGCTTCGCCTGCGCGCAAACCAGCGCAGGCAGGCCGAGGTTGAGCGAGTTGCGGTAGAACAGGCCGGCGAAGGATTCGGCGACCAGCGCAGCGACGCCGAGGTGCTTCAGCGCCCCGGGCGCCTGTTCGCGCGATGACCCGGCGCCGAAGTTGCGGCCGGCGACCACGATGTCCCCGGGTTTGACCTGTTTGGAAAATTCAGGAAGAACCGGCTCGAGGCAATGCTGCGCAATCTCTTCAATGCCGAGCTTCATGTATTTGCCCGGCGTGATCACGTCGGTGTCCACGTTGTCGCCGAGCACCCAGGCCCTCACTGCAGCATCTCCCGCGGATCGCATACGTGGCCGGCAACGGCCGAGGCTGCGACGGTGTAAGGGGAGGCGAGGTACACCTGCGAGGACGCGGCGCCCATGCGGCCCTTGAAGTTGCGCGCGGTGGTGGAGATCGCCACCACGTTCTCGCCCAGCACCTTGCCGCCGTAGCCGGCGCAGATGCCGCAGCCGAGGCCGAGGAACTCGGCGCCGGCATCCTCCAGCACTTTGAGCGTACCGTCCTTTTCCGCTTCCTTCTGATCGCGCAGGCTTGCCGGCGCGACCATCAGCTTCACCCGTGATTTCCGGTTGCGTAAAACCCTCGCGGCCATGCGAAGGTCTTCGAGCTTCGCTCCGGTACAGGCGCCGATGTACGCCACGGTTGGCTTCACGTGCTTGAACTCGTGCACCGCTTTGCTGTTCGCCGGTGAATGCGGCGCGGCCACCTGCGGTGCGAGCGCGGAGGCATCGAACCGGTGATGCGCCATGAGCGGCGCATCGGGATCGCTGTCCCAGGTTTGGATCTTGTTTTTGAGAAAATCCTCCGTCACAGAATCGGAAGCAATCAAGCCGGTCTGCCCTCCAAGCTCGGCGGTCATGTTGCAGAGGGTCATGCGCTCCTGCATCGGCAGGGCGCGGATCCCAGCGCCGCGGTATTCGACCGCCTGGTACTGGCCGCCGTCGAGGCCGAAGCGGCCGATGAGGAACAGCATGATGTCCTTGGCCGAGACCCCGCCCGAGAGCTTTCCGGAAAACTCCATCGCGATGGTGTGCGGGACTTTCAGCCAGATCTCGCCGGTGACCAGCACGCCGAGCATCTCGGTGGCGCCGATGCCGAACATGTAGGCGGCAAAAGCGCCGCCGGTAGGTGAGTGGCTGTCGCCGCCCACCGCGAACATTCCGGGCCGCAGGTGGCCGCGCTCGGGCAGCACGACGTGGCAGATGCCTTGTTCGTCGTAGAAGTTTTCGATGCCGGCCTCGCGCACCCAGTCGCGCGCGATGCGGATGATCTTGCGGCTGTCTTCGTCGAACGTGGGCACGTAATGATCCGTGATCACCACCACCTTCGACGGGTCCCACACCTTCGCGCCCAGGCGCTCGAGCATCGGCTTCACCCGCCGCGGCCCGCCGGAGTCGTGCATCATCGCGAGGTCCACCTTGCACGTCACGATCTCGCCCGGCGTGACGGCGCTGCGGCCGGCGGCGCGCGCGACGAGCTTCTGGGCGAGCGTTTGCGCCATCAGAGCGGCGTGAGCTTCGCGCCCAGCACCTCGGCCATGTCATTCCAGACGTTCTGGTCGACGAGCTTGCCGTCACGCACGGTGAAGCGGTCGATGAAGCGGATGCCGGAGTAGGGCGAGCCGTCGAGCAGCTCGCCATGCAGCGTGCCGTAGCAATAGACCGCATCCCCGGCGCTCTCATAGCGCTCGTAGGACTTTCGCGCCGAGCGGTAGCGCTTGCGGGCCGCCTCCACCAGCTGCTCGAGGCTGTCGAAGCGCTTGCCGCCGGGGAACATCATGGTGAAGCCGGGCGCGAGCAGACCGCGCGCCGCAGCGAGATCGCGCCGCTCCATCGCGGCGAGGTACTCGCGCACGATCTCTTCAGCCTTGCTCAAGGAACTCCTTCAGCGCCTTCTCCGGCGGCTTCACATAGTTCGACCTGCGGCTCACCTTGAACATGCCCTGCTTGCGCAGCCTGATCGCCATTTCGGCGGTCTTGGCGACCAGCGTCACGCCGTTGACCACCGGGGCTCCCTCGAACTCGCCGGAGAACAGCATCATCGGCAGGCCACCGGCCGGGACGATCACGTCGGCGCCGGCTTCGAGGAGCACGCGGCATTCGCGTTCCCAGAGGGGTTTGAGTCGGTTGAACGCCTCTTCGCTGGCAAAGGCATCAATGAAATCCTTGACCGTGGCCTTGACGGCGCGCACGCCGACCACGCGTTGCTGCAGGCCGTAGCGAATCACCTGATCCTCGTGCCAGGGAATGAACACCGGGTTGATGGTGACCAGGCCGAGCTTGCGGCCGAGGGTCAGCGAATGCATGAGCGTAGTCTCGCCCAGGCCGATCACCGGGATGTCGACCACCGACTTCACTTCCGCAAGACCGGCGTCCTGGAAGTGCGTAATGACCATCGCATCGTAGCCCTGCTTCTCGGCCTCCACCGCGTTGCGGATCAGGTTGCGCGCGATGCGGAACTCGGTGATCGCGTGGGTCGTCGTCGCCGGCGGGGTGGTGGTGTGGAAGGTCGCCTCGAACTGCGGCTCGAGGATGCTCTTCAGGTGCGCCTCCACCTTGGCGATGTAAGGCGCCATGTGCACCTTGTCGGTCGCGCCCTGGAACCAGATCTTGAATTTTTCAGTCATGGATGAGGGCGAGGACCCTTAGAGGAGAGCCGCTGCCGTTACGAATTTTCAAGGGGGCGGCAATCACCACCGAGCCGGTCGGCGGCAGCAGGTCGAGGTTGGTGAGGCACTGCAGGCCGTAGCGCCCGGCGCCATGCATGTAGTAATGGCAGGGGTAGGGCGGCCGCAGGTGATAAGCCTGCCCGGCATCGGTGCCGATCGATTCGGTGCCGAAGCCCAGCACGTCGCGCTCGTTGACCAGGAACTTCACCGCCTCCACGTCGGGTCCCGGCGTGTGCTGGCCTTCGTCGTCGTAATTCTGGTATTCGGCCGGATCGTGGCGCTTGGACCAGTCGGTGCGCATCAGCACCCAGGACTTGGGTGCAATGCGCCCGTGGCGGTTTTCGAATTGAAGAATGAATTCCTTGCTGAGAAGAAAATCCGGGTCTTTCGCCGATTCCTTCGAGCAGTCGATGACGAAGGCCGGGCCGATGAAGCGCTCGGGCGGGATGCTGTCGGTGGCGTTGTGCGGCAGGTCCTTCCCCGAGACCCAGTGCACCGGCGCGTCGAAGTGCGTGCCGGTGTGCTCGCCGCAGGAGAAGTTGTTCCAGTACCAGGCCGGGCCGCGCTCGTCGTAGCGCGACACCTCCTCGATGCGGAACGGCCACGCCTGGCCCATCTCCGGCGGCAGCGAGATGCCGGGGAAATCGGGCGACAGCGTCTGGGTGAGGTCCACCACGCGGACGCGACCCGAGGCGATTCCAGTTGCCAGTTCCAATAGAACACTCATGCAGATAATTCCCGTTCCAAGGCTTTGGGATTATCGCGCCAGCGCGCCAGCCATTCCTGCGCTACGTCGCCGGGATAGACATCCTCGATGCCGTCGCGCAGCGCGCCTACGATCGCCCTCGACAGCGTGTCCGGGGCAAGCTTCGGCGGCGGCAGGAGCTGGTTCCATTCGTCGTCGATCGGTCCGGGAAACACGTTGATCACCCGCACGCCGGCCGGGCGCATCTCGGCGCGCAGGCACTGCGCGAGCGAGTGCGCCGCCGCCTTGGAGGCCGAGAAAGTGCCGTGCGGCGGAAAATTGGCGTGCGCGTAGATGGACAGCAGGTTGACCCAGGCGACCGCGCTCGCCTTGCCGTCGGCGCCGCGCGAGCGCATCGCCGGGCCGAACTCCTGCGCCAGGCGCAGCAGGCCGAAGTAGTTGACGTCCATCTCGGCGCGCGCGGTTTCCACGCCCTGCCGGTTGGCGATGCCGAAGCTGCGGTGGACCTCGGCGGTGTTCACCAGGATGTCGACCTTTCCGGCGATCTCGGCCGCGGCCTCCCGGACGTTCTTCGAGTCCGTGACGTCGAGAGGGATCAACGTCACCTGCGGCAGGTTCTTCAGTTCCTCGAAGCCGGCGTATTTCTTCCACGGCTCGCTGTGCCCGACCCAGATGAGCTCGGCGCCGGCCGCGGCCAACCCTTTCACCAGCGCCTGTCCCAGCGCGGTCTTGCCGTCGGTGACGAGCACCTTGCGCTGCTTCGGGTCGCAGGTGAACTCGCGTAACTGCCGGTCGTCTGCCATGTCTGCTTTCTCCTTTTCGGGCAGCGCGGCGATCACCGCCTGCCCCGCGCGGTCGAGCGCCGCTCTTACGCTTACCCGGTCCTTCACCGACTCATGCAGGTGCGCCACCACCGTCGGTCCGCAATCTAGCTTGATCAAGCCCAGGCGCCAGGGCAGGCGCTCGCGGAAGAACAGATCGTTGCTGTGATGGAGGACGGTTTGGGCGAGGAGATCTCCACCTGGAGCCTGCTCGCGCCAAAGCAAATTCACAGAAAGGCAGCTCTGGCACGCCTCGCGCGGCGGGTACTGCACCATTCCGCACTCGCGGCACTGCTGCAGCTCGAAGCGCCCGAGCGCCGCGGCGGCGGTAAGGCCGAGCGCGACGCGGCTGCGCGCCGCCGGCGGCAAGGTCGGCAGGCGTGTGCGGAGAACCGGGTTCCTACGCTTTGGACGTTCCAAGGATCGCTGCGCCGCTTCCGAGTCCACGGTCGTAGTTGATCATGCCGAAGCCGCTGACGAGGGCCAATTTCGCGTTTTTCACCTGGCGCCCACTCGCTTCGCCGGTGAGCTGGCGAATGGCTTCGACCATGCCGAGAAATCCGCCGGCTGCGCCGGCTTGGCCCACCGAGAGCTGCCCGCCCGAAGTATTCAGCGGAAAGCTGCCCTCCCAGGTGAAGCTGTGCTTGCGCACGAACGCCGGGCCTTCGCCTTTGCCGCAGAAGCCCAGGTCTTCGAGCTGCATCACCGAGATCACCGGGTAATCGTCGTAGGTCTCGACGAAGTCCATGTCTTCGGGGCCGGCGCCGGCCTGGCGGTAGAGGTCCTCGCGATCCAGGGCCCAGCCGGCGCGCATCTGCACCGGATCGGAGGCAAATGCGTTATGCCTTTCTATGGTTGCGCGCAGGCGGGCGTAGGCCAGCCCCAGGGATTTCGCGCGGTCCTCGCGCAGGACCAGGAACGCTTCGGCGCCGGCGCAGGGCATCACGCAGTCGAACAGGTGCAGGGGCTCGGCGATGGGCCGCGCCGCTAGGTACTCGTCCAGGCTCAAAGGTTTTTTAAACAAAGCCAGAGGAAATTTGAGTGCGTTGGCGCGCTGCGCCACGCATAGCTTGCCGAAATCCTCGCGTGTGGCGCCGTGCTTCTGCATGTAGTACGAGGTGAGGAAGGCGAAGCTCGCGTTGGGGCCGCCGGCGCCGTAGGGATAGACCGCATCGCGCGCGAACTGGCTGAAGTTGGCGAGCGTGAGGCGGAAGGAATCGACGTGGTTGGTGTCGCCGGCGATGCAGGCGACGATGTCCGCGTCTCCCGCCTGCACCGCGCGCGCCGCGCGGCGCAGCGCCACCACGCCGCTCGCGCCGCCGAGCGGGATGTGGTCTAGCCAGCGCGGCGAGAGGCCTAGGTGCTGCGTGAGGCCGATCGCGGTATCGGGGGCCAGGGTGAAGCTGGAGACGGTGAGCCCGTCGATGTCCTCCTTGCGGAGGTTTGAAGCTTTCAAAAGCGCTGAAAAAGCGCGTGCCAACCACCAATGCGCCGCGCGAATGGAATAGCGCGCGTACGGCACCGTCACCGGCACCGCCACCGCTACGCCGTCATACGCTTTTCGCGGCTGTTCTTTTTTTGCGGTCACGCAGGTCGAACGAGTCGGCGGCCTTTACGGCGAAATCGGCGAGCTTGGCTTTCTGCACCTTGTTGGTCGCGGTGGTCGGCAGCGCGTCGAGGAAGGCGACATGGCCGGGGGCCTTGAAGTAGGCGAGGCGCTCCAGGCACCAGTCCTGGATCGAGATGGCCGTTTCTTTGCACAGAAGGTTTTGCTCTTTCAGAACTACGCAGGCCATGACCTCTTCATCGCGCACCGAATCCGGTACGGCGATCACCGCGACCTGGGCAATCGCGGGATGTCCGGCCATGGCGGCCTCGACCTCCAGCGCGGCGATGTTCTCCCCGGCGCGGCGGATGATGTTCTTCAGGCGGTCGACGAAGTGCAGCGCGCCGTCCGGGCCGCGGCGCATCGCGTCGCCGGTATGAAACCAGCCGTCGCGCCAGGCTTCCTCGGTCGCCTTGTCGTCTTTCAGGTAGCCGGAAAAGAACCCCCGTCGTGGATCGGCTCCTGCGGAACGAACCAGCAGCTCCTGAGTTTCGGAAAGGGAAAGTTCCAGCCCCGGAGGTGGAAATCCAACGCACCTGGTGCCCACGTGCCGCGGCTCGCGGCTTGCGGCGACGAGAGCGCCGCCGCCGGTCTCGGTCATCGCCCAAGCCTCGATCAACGGAAGGCCGAAGCGCGCCTCGAAGGCGGCGTGGTCTTTCGGGTTGGCGTTGGCGCCGTAGCCAAAGCGCACCTGGTGCGCTTTCTCATGGCTGGTTTCGGGCTGGCCGAGAAGGATGGCCGGCATGACGCCAAGATAATGAACAATGGTGGCGCCCGAGTCGGCGACGTCCCGCCACCAGGTCTTCGGATGGAACCGGTCGAGCTGCACCACGCAGCCCGCGGAGAGGATCATCGCGGTGGTGGATACCGCGAGGGCGTTCATGTGGAAGAACGGCAGCGGCGTGATGAGCCGTTCCTTCCCGTGGCGGATGGCGCACAGACCGCCCTCGTCGAGATAGCGTTGCCCGACGTTGAGGAAGTAGAAGTCGCTGAGCAGGCAGCCTTTCGGCTTGCCGGTGGTGCCGGAGGTGTAGAGCAGGGCGCATTCGCCGGCGTTGCCCGGGTTGCCTGGCTCGGGCAGGTCCTCCAGCGTTTGCGCGTTGACCAGCGCGCACGCTTCGCTGTGCTCGAGCACGTACTGTAGCTCTGCGGCGCGGTAATCCGGGTTGAGCGGGACCACGCTGGCGCCGAGCGAGTTGAGGGCGAGGAAATGCAGCGGGAATTCCGGGCGGTTCTCCAGCTGCAGCGCGACGCGGTGGCCGCGGCCGTAGCCGCGCGCACGGTAACGCGCCGCAATCTCGCCGATGCGCTCGCGCGCCTCGGCATAGGTAAAGCGCTTGCGGTGCGCGGGGAATTCGAGGAACGGCTTGCCGCCGTGGGCTGCGGCGGTCGCTTCGAAGGCAGAATGAACTGTCGTCACTTCTTTGTATTATGAGCGATACCGCGAGGAGCAGACGATGATCCCCGAGCAGACGTTCTTCCCCGATCCCGCCCTCGACCGAGCATTCGGCGTGGTCATGGCCCTGGCCCAGGAAATGTGGGTGCTGCGCGACCGCGTCGCGGGCATGGAGGCGCAACTCGCCGAGCACGGCGTGCTGGACGTGAAGAAACTCAACGAAGAGCCGGCGGGCGACGAGCGCGCCGCCGAGCGCGAGGCCTTCGTCGCGCACCTGATGCAGGACCTGCTGGGCCAGCAGCAGGCGAAGGGAACGCGTTGAGCATCGACGGCCGCGCCTTCGCCGCCGGGCAGGCGTTCCTGCTGTCGGCGAAGGGCTACTGGACGCGCACGCTGTATCCGGCGGTGCGCGCCGAGCATGAATCCGGCGCGAACCTGGGCCAGAGCGTGCTTTACCAGTACTACTGCTGGCTCGAGCGGCACCTGCAGCGCTTCAAGTACTCGGGGCGCTACGGTCTGCAGCCTTACCACGCGCAGGACCGCGCCCGCCTGGAGAAGTCGCTCGAAGCTGCGCCGGCGGAGATGAAGGAAGGCTTCGAGTACCCGGAGTACTACACCAGGGTCGACATCCACCAGCATCCCGGCGGCGTGTGGAGCGACCCGATTGCGGGTTTCGTCTACGAGCGAGGCGCGCGCAGCACGACGCCGCTCGCCGGGAAGCGCCATCGCGACCTGCATGAGCGGCTGACGGCGGCGGCGCTGGAGCGCTGCCCCTCAGCCCGCCGCGTGCTCGACATGGGCTGCGGCTTCGGCAAGAGCACGCGACCGTTTTACGAGGCGCTGCCGGAGGCCCAGATCGACGCCATCGACCTGTCGGCGCCCTGCCTGCGGCTCGCGGCGCGCGACGCGCGCCAGGCGGGCGCGCGCGGCGTTCGCTTCCGCCAGATGGATTG
The DNA here is from genome assembly GCA_035251855.1 of Burkholderiales bacterium. Lineage (GTDB taxonomy): Bacteria > Pseudomonadota > Gammaproteobacteria > Burkholderiales > SG8-39 > SCGC-AG-212-J23. The sequence goes on from DATFDV010000075.1 coordinate 17,487, forward strand.
CTCGCGCACCGATTATCCGGAGGAGAGCTTCGACCTCGTCACCTCGACCATGCTGCTGCACGAGTTGCCGCCCGCGATCGTGGAGAAGACGCTCGCCGAGGCGCACCGCCTGCTGCGGCCCGGCGCCAGGATGGTGCACCTGGATTTCCTGCCCGGGCCCGAGCCGTTCGATCAGCTGATCCATTTCGGCCATGCCCGGCGGAACAACGAGCCCTTCATGGAGCCGCTCGCCCGCATGGACCTGCCGGCGCTGCTCGAGCGGCTCGGCTTCCGCAAGACGGCGATCCATCCCTTCGAAGAAGCCGACGGGACGCTCGACGCCGGCTATCGCTACTGGCGCTTCCCGTGGGCATTGATTTCCGCCGAACGCTGGTAACATCCTTTCAACAAGAGGGGGATCGTCCGCATGAAAACCGCATTGAGAACTGCCGCCATCGCCGCCTGCGCCATCGCCGCATTGCCGGCCGCCGCGCAGGACACCATTTCCGCCACGCATGTGTTCCCGGCCTCGCTGATCTACTCGCGCAGCTTCCTCGAATACGTGAAGAAGGCGAACGACGCCGGCAAGGGCACGTTCACGATCCAGGTGCGCGGCGGCCCCGAGGCGATCGGCATGATGGAGCAGCCCACCGCGGTGCGTAACGGCGTGGTCGACATGGTCTACTCGCCGTGCGCCTTCTACGCGGCCGTAGTCCCCGAGTGCGACGCGGTCAGCGCCA
>DATFDV010000076.1:0-2153 GCA_035251855.1 Burkholderiales bacterium
GCAGGCGATCAAGGTATTCGGCGCCGGCCAGATGAGCTTCGGCATGGGCGTGGGCGGCAAGAAGCGCTACCTCAAGGCCGAGGACTTCACCGGCCGCAAGGTGCGCAGCATGGGCCCGGCGGAGAACCCGGTGCTCGAGGCTTGGAAAGCCAACCCGGTGGTGATGGCGTTCGGCGAGGTGCCGACCGCGCTCGAGTCCGGCGTGATCGACGGCCTGATGACCAGCATCGGCGGATGGCTCGGCGTGCGCGAGCAGTCTCCGTACTACACGACCGGCGGCGCTGGCGTGTTCACCGGTGACTACTACATGGTGAGCGCCAGCCGTCGCTGGTGGGATCGCCTGCCGAAGCCGACGCAGGAGGCGCTGGAGAAGCTGGTCGCCGAGACCATCCAGCTGCAGAAGGAATTCAACTGGTGCGTCGACCGCCTCACCTATGAGAAGTACGGCACCAAGGATCCCAACAAGCCGGGCGTGTACTGGATGACGCCGGCGGAGGTGTCCCAGCTCACCGGCGCCCTCGGCGAAGGCCCGTCGCGCTGGGTGAAGAGCAAGCTGCCCGCCCCCGGCCAGAAGCTGGTGGACGACTTCCGCAAGGAAGGCCAGGAGCTGTCGCGCCAGAACCCGCCGGGCTCGTCCTGGATCGAGAAGATCGACTGCTCGAAGCACGCGTCGAAGATCGTCATTAGGTAGTGGGGGTCGTAGAGAGGTCGTACGCGGCCTGGCGGGCGTTCCAGGACCGGTTCCTGGCGCCCGCAGCCGCGGTCCTGTTCGTCGGCTCCACCCTGCTCGCGCTGCTCGAAGTCGGGCGGCGCTACCTCCTCGGCTACTCCTTCGAGTGGCAGCAGGACGCGGTCACCTTCTTCATCCTGAGCGGGGTGTTCCTCTACTTCAGCGTCTCGCAGCGGCGTGACGCCCACCTCACCGTCACCCTGATCCCGGAGCTGTTCAACGTGTTCGGCGGCCGCTGGCGCAAGGCCGCCGAGGTGGTGAAGCTCATCGCGCTCGTGTTCTCCTGCGCCTTCATGGCGGCGGTGGTGTGGTGGGGGCTGCCGGAGGTCGAGGACGCCGTCAAGTACGAGACGCGCACCGAGAGCCTGCACTTTCCGCTGTGGCCGTTCCTCGCCGCGCTGCTGTTTTCCTTCGCCTGCATGGGCATCACCATGCTGTTCCAGATCTACCGTGCGGTGCAGGCACTGCGAGGACGCACGGTGCTCGATGAACCCGTCGAGAAAATGGATGGGACGCACTGATGGCGATCGTCGGCATCGTCCTGTTCGCCCTGCTCTTGCTCGCGGTGCCGATCGGCATCGCGCTCAGCTCGGCGGCGGCGGCCTACATCCTGGTCGACCCGCTGCTCGAGCCGACCGTGATCTTCCGGCAGTTCTTCAGCTTCATCGGGCGCTACTCGCTGACCGCGATTCCGCTGTTCATCTTCGCCGGGTTCCTGATGGAGAAGACCGGCCTGGTCAAGCAGCTGTTCGCCTTCGCCGACTCGCTGGTCGGCCACCTGCCGGGCGGCTTCGGCGTCGCGACCATCGTGGCCTGCGTGCTGTTCGGCGCCATCTCCGGCTCGAGCGTGGCGATGGCCGCGGCGATGTCAGTGATCGCCATCCCGGAGATGCGAAAGCGCGGCTACCCGGACTGGCTATCGGGGGGACTGGTGGCGACCGCCGGCGGCATCGCCATCCTGATCCCGCCGAGCATTCCGCTCCTGATCTACGGCATCGTCACCGAAACCTCGATCGTGCGCCTGTTCTTCGCCGGGGTGATCCCCGGACTCCTGCTCGCGATGTTCAATGTCCTGACCATCATCCTGATCGCGCTGTGGCTCAAGCTGCCGCGCAGCGGGAAGTTCGAGGCGGCGCGGGCGCTGCGCGAGTCGAAGGGCGCGATTCCGGCGCTCGGCATGCCGGTGGTGATCCTGGGCGGGCTGTACGGCGGCCTGTTCACTCCCACCGAGGCGGCCGCGGCGGCCTGCGGGTACGCGATGTTGTATGGATTGGTCGTTGGAAGAACAACCTTCCTTCGTCAGCTGCTGCCCACGGCGATGCGCGCCATGAACCTCACCGGCGTGATCATGTTCCTGATCGGCAGCGTCGGCGTGTTCCAGTTCCTCGCCGCCAACATGTACTGGCCGCAGAAGATCACCGAC
>DATFDV010000077.1:0-3513 GCA_035251855.1 Burkholderiales bacterium
GACTTCTTCGCGCGTCAGAGTATCTAAAAGAACTTTTTTGGAATTCGAATCTGGCTTCCAGGTCACGGCAGGCCAGTCCGAGAGCTTCGGCTCCTCGAACTCCGCGGGTCCGGAGCCGTCGAGCACGAAATGCGCGTGCCGCGTGGCGGCGCAGTTCGGGATCATCGCCACCGGACGGTTGGCGGCGTGCACCGGATAGGTGTGGATCTTCACATCGAGCACCGTAGAGAGTCCGCCCAGGCCCTGCGCGCCGATGCCGAGCGCATTCACCTTGTCGTAGAGCTCGATGCGCAGCTCCTCGACCTTGTTGCGCGGGCCGCGCGCCTTGAGCTCGGCCATGTCGATCGGCTCCATCAGCGCTTCCTTCGCCATCAGCATCGCCTTCTCGGCGGTGCCGCCCACGCCGATGCCGAGCATGCCGGGCGGGCACCAGCCGGCGCCCATCGTCGGCACCGTCTTCACCACCCAGTCGGCGATGGAGTCGGACGGATTGAGCATCACGAACTTCGCCTTCGCCTCCGAGCCGCCGCCCTTCGCGGCGACGTCGACCTCGAGCTTGTCGCCGGCGACCATCTGCACGCTGATCACCGCGGGCGTGTTGTCCCTGGTGTTTTTCCTGCCGAAGTCGGACTCGTCGAGCACCGAGGCGCGCAGCCGGTTGTCCGGATCCAGGTAGGCGCGCCGCACGCCCTCGTTGATCGCGTCTTCCAGAGAATCGTCGAAATCGAAGCGCACCTGCATGCCGATCTTCAGGAACACGTTCACGATGCCGGTGTCCTGGCAGATCGGCCGGTGACCCTCGGCGCACATGCGCGAGTTGGTGAGGATTTGCGCGATGGCGTCTTTGGCAGCCGCCGATTGCTCGCGCTCGTAGGCGCGTCCGAGCGCACGGATGTAGTCCGCCGGGTGGTAATAGGAAATGAACTGCAGCGCGTCGGCGACGCTCTGCACCAGATCCGCGCGCTTAATCGTTGGCATGGGCATGGGTAGGGGCCGCGGGCATCACGCGATCGGCAGCGGCGATGGCGATCGCGGACAGCAGGAACGTGATGTGGATGCCGACCTGCGCGTAGATCGTCTTCTCGTCGTAGGCGGCGGCGTTGATGAAGGTCTTCAGCAGGTGGATCGAGGAGATGCCGATGATCGCGGTGGCGAGCTTCACTTTCAGCACCGAGGCGTTGACGTGCGACAGCCACTCGGGCTGGTCGGGGTGGCTCTCGAGCCCCATGCGCGAGACGAAGGTCTCGTAGCCGCCGACGATCACCATGATCAGCAGGTTCGAGATCATGACCACGTCGATCAGCCCCAGCACCACCAGCATCAGCACCGTCTCGTTGGGTTTGCTTGGCCGCGCCGCGCCCGGCACCGAGACGGCGTCGAGAATGTGCGACAGCGCGCCGCTGTCGCCGAACGTCGCCATCAGCAGGTAAAACAGCTCCTGCCAGAACAGCCAGACATAGATCGCCTGGGCCACGATCAGGCCGAGGTAGAGCGGGAGCTGCAGCCAGCGGCTGGCGAAGATGAAGGCGGGCAGGGGCCGCAGGACGCGTGCCTCGCTCAGTGCGCGGGAATTTTGTGCCATCCTAGTTTTGCTTGAAAGCGGGGGTGCAACTGTAGCATTCTATCCGTCGCGATCCTTGAGGAGGAATGATGTCGTCCAACATCGAAACGGTGCTGCAGGAAAAGCGCGTATTCCCGCCTGCGCCTGCGGTGGTCAAGCAGGCCAATATCTCCGGCATGGACGCGTACCGCAAGCTGGTGGCCGAGGCGGAGCGCGACTTCGAGGGGTTCTGGGCGCGGCTCGCGCGCGAGAACCTGCTGTGGTCGAAGCCGTTCACCAAAGTGCTCGACGAGTCCAAGGCGCCGTTCTTCCGCTGGTTCTACGACGGCGAGCTGAACGCCTCGTACAACTGCCTCGACCGGCACCTCACCACGCAGCCCGACAAGATCGCCATCATCTTCGAGGCCGACGACGGCAAGGTCACGAAGATCACCTACCGGCAGCTCTACCACGAGGTCTGCCGCTTCGCGAATGCGCTCAAGGCGAAGGGCATCCGCAAGTCCGACCGCGTGCTGATCTACATGCCGATGTCGATCCAGGCGGTGGTCGCGATGCAGGCGTGCGCGCGCATCGCGGCAACGCACTCGGTGGTGTTCGGCGGCTTCTCGGCGAAGAGCGTGCAGGAGCGCATCATCGATGCCGGCGCGGTGGCGGTGATCACCGCCGACGGCCAGTTCCGCGGCGGCAAGGAGATCCCGCTCAAGCCGGTGGTCGACGAGGCGCTCGGCATGGGCGGCTGCGAGGCGATCAGGAATGTCATCGTCTACAAGCGCTCCGGCAGCAAGGTGGCGATGCAGGCCGGGCGCGACACCTGGTGGGACGACGCGGTGAAAGGGCAGGCGGACACTTGCGAGCCGACCTTCGTCGACGCCGAGCATCCGCTGTTCATCCTCTACACCTCGGGCTCCACCGGCAAGCCCAAAGGCATCCAGCATTCCACCGCCGGCTATCTGCTGTGGTGCGCGCTGACCATGAAATGGGTGTTCGACAACAAGCCCAACGACGTGTTCTGGTGCACCGCCGACGTCGGCTGGGTAACCGGGCACAGCTACATCGTGTACGGCCCGCTGGCGGTGGGCGCCACCGAGGTGGTGTTCGAAGGGGTCCCGGTCTATCCGGATGCCGGGCGCTTCTGGAAGACCATCCAGGATCACAAGGTCAACGTGTTCTACACGGCACCGACGGCGATCCGCTCGCTGATCAAGGCCGGCGGCGAGCTGCCGAAAAAGTACGACTTGTCGAGTCTGCGCATCCTCGGCACGGTGGGCGAGCCGATCAATCCCGAGGCCTGGATGTGGTACCACGAGACCGTCGGCGGCGGCCGCTGCCCGATCGTCGACACCTGGTGGCAGACGGAAACCGGCGGCCATATGATCACGCCGCTGCCCGGGGCCACGCCCACCAAGCCGGGCTCGGCCACGCTGCCGCTGCCGGGCATCTTCGCCGACATCGTCGACGAGACCGGCCATCCGGTGGGGCGCGGAAAGGGCGGCATCCTGGTGATCAAGCGTCCCTGGCCGGCGATGCTGCGCACCATCTGGGGCGACCCGGAGCGCTACAAGAAGACGTACTGGCCCGATGACTTCAAGAACAAGCTGTACCTCGCCGGCGACGGCGCCAGCACTGATGAGGACGGCTATTTCCGCATCGTCGGGCGCATCGACGACGTGCTCAACGTCTCCGGCCACCGCCTGGGCACCATGGAGATCGAGTCGGCGCTGGTGGCGAACAGCAAGCTGGTGGCCGAGGCAGCGGTGGTCGGGCGCCCCGATGAGCTCACCGGCGAGGCGATCTGTGCCTTCGTGGTGCTCAAGGGCCCGCGGCCAAGCGGCGACGAAGCGCTGAAAATCGCCAAGGAGCTGCGCGACTGGGTCGGCAAGGAGATCGGCGCCATCGCCAAGCCGAAGGACATCCGCTTCGGCGACAACCTGCCGAAGACCCGCTCGGGCAAG
>DATFDV010000078.1:0-9003 GCA_035251855.1 Burkholderiales bacterium
GCCAGTCTCGCCGCCGCCAGCCGGCGCGCGGCGGGCGCGGGATCGCGCCCAGTGCCTGGGTCGCGGTCTGCGGCGCGGCGGCGGTTCCGGTGAGGACCGCGAGGCGCTGCGTCGCTTCGATCGAGTCGAAGGAGTTGGAAACGCCGCGCGCCGGCGGCCCGCTGCTCGGCTCGGCGGCGGCGTCCTGCTCGCGCGTGCGGTTGACCGGCTGCACCAGCACCACGGTCTTGGACTGCGTGTCGACGATCTGCGGATGGGTGCCGGTGGCGAGACCCGCGGGGTGGCCCGGCGCCGTCGCGCCCGGCGGCGCGGCGAGGCTGCGCTCGCATTCGCGCAGGTCGCGCGCCAGCTCGCGCGAGTCCTGGTAGCGCTCCTCGAGCAGCTTGGCGAGCATCTTGGCGACGATGAAATCGAGCATCTCGGGCACCGCGCGGTTCACCGCGCTCGGCGCCGGCGGCGCGAAGTTGACGATCTGGTACATGAGGGCGGTGACGTTCTCGCCGCTGAACGGCGCCGCGCCGGTCAGCATCTCGTAGAGGATCACGCCGAGCGAAAAGATGTCGGAGCGGTGGTCGGCGCGCTTGCCGATCACCTGCTCGGGCGACATGTACTTCGGCGAGCCCAGCATCACCCCGGTCTGCGTGAGGTCGGCGGAGGCGCGCATGCGCGCGATGCCGAAGTCGGTGATCTTCACCGGGCCGTCGGCCACCACCATGATGTTGGCCGGCTTGATGTCCCGGTGCACCACGCCGGCCTGGTGCGCGTAGGCGAGGCCCTCGGCCACCTGCGCGGCGATGGACAGGGCCTGGGTCACGCCCATCGGCTGGCCCTCGGTGAAGAGGGTGCGCAGCTCGACGCCCTGGATGTACTCCATCGCCATGTAAACCACGTCGCCGGCCTTGCCGGCGTCGTAGACCGTGACGATGTTCGGATGGTTGAGGCCGCCGGCGGCGCGCGCCTCCTGGTAGAAGCGCGCTTCGTACTTGTCGGCGTGCTCGCGCTCGAGCGCCATGTTCACGGTCTTCACCGCGACGGTGCGCTGCAGGACCGAGTCGGTAGCCTTGAACACCACGCCCATCGCGCCGCGTCCGATCTCGGACTCGATCACGTAACGGCCGAGTTGGGGTTGCTCCATCGCCGGAGTTATACCTTACCTGCGGCGCAGGCCTAGCGGCCGGCTTTGAGCGAGCGGAAGATCGGCCCCCACACCGGGTGCCCGGTCTCGGCCGGCGCGAGCTCGAGCTTCGGGTCGACGGCGAGGGCCTTGCTGAACTCGTCGCGGCATTGCCGCTCGCGGTTCTCGGAGCAGTGGATGAAGGCGAGGTACTTGTGCGCGTCGGCGCGCTGGCGCTCCGGCAGGCCGAGGGTGATGGCGCCCTGCAGGTTTTTCGCCGATTCGGTGTAGGCGCCGGTTTCGTATTGCTTGAGCCCGACGCTGAACGCGGCCCCGCTGGAAAGCGACAGGAAGATCGGTCCCCACACCGGGTGCCCCGATTCCTCGGGCTCGAGCCGCAGCGCCGGCACGGCGGCGAGCGCCTTGCGGAAATCGTCGCGGCACTCGCGCTCGCGCCCGGCGGCGCAATGCATGAAGGCGAGGTGCTTGTACGCGGTGGCCTGGTCGCTCTGCCACAGGCCCTGCTTGAGTGCCGCGTTCAGCGATTTCGCGGCTTTCTCGTGGTCGCCGGCGTCGTACTGGCGCAGCCCCTCGACCAGGGTGACCTGGGCCTTGGTCGCCTGCACCAGCCGGTCGAGCGCCGCGCAACCGGCGAGCATTGCGAGCAAGGCGGCGGCGAGCGTCAGGCGGCGCATCAGCGGAATCGGTGCTGGATCCTGACGGTCTCGCCGGGTTTCACCTCGACCCGCGCGGTGTGCGCCGGGGAGGTCGCGTTGCGGATCTCGATGGTGTGGGCGCCGGCCGGCACGTCGATCACCAGCAGCGGCGGGGTGCGGCCACGCTTCTTGCCGTTGATCAGCACGTCGCCCCAGGGCGCCACCGCGATCTCGAGGCGGCCAGGCCCCTTCGGCGCGGCGGCGGCGGGCCGTTCTGCCGCGGGTTTCTCCGGATTCGTGTCCGCGCGGGCGACCGGCTTCTTCGCGCGCAGGTCTTCCGGCGCCGGGGCGCCGCCGCCGGCAGGCGCGGAGACGACTGGAGGGGCGCCGGCAACTGGCGGCGCGACGACGACCGGCGGCACGACCGTGGCCGCGGCGAGCGGCTTGACCACCGGCTTGACCGATTCGGGCTTGGCCGCTGGCGGCGGTGGGGCCATGGCGCGCGCGCCGACGCCGCCGGCGACGATCAGCACGAAGACCAGCGGCGCGGCGAGCAGGGCCGAGTGCCGCAGGCCGAACGGGCCGCTGCCCTTCAGCCAGCCGACGGCGCCCGGCGCGTTGGTCTCGGCGCTCGCCTCGACCTGGTCCAGGCGTTTCGGCGCCGGCGTGGCGCCGACCACCGCATACACCTCGTGCGCGCGCACGTGCTTGTCGGTCCGCGAACCTTCATGGCGGAACAGGCTGGCGTAGTCGCGCGACAGGCACGACACCACTTCGTAGAACGAGCGCGAGACCAGGAGCTGGCCCGGGCGCGAGAAGCTCATCACGCGCTGCGCGACGTTGATGCCGTCGCCGATGATGTTCATCTGGCTGTTCAGGTCCTTCACCAGGCGCACCGGGCCGAGGTTGACGCCCAGGCGCACCGGCACGCTCGCCGCCAGGTCGCGCATCGCCATGGCGGCGAACAGGGCGTCCTCGGGGTCGCCCATGAAGGTGATCGCCGCGCCGTCGCCGGTGTCGAGGATGATGCGGTCGCGCGGCGCTACCTGCTCGAGCGCGGCGGCCAGAGCCTGGTTGAACGCCTGCTTTAGCTGGAGCTGCTCCGCGACCGGCCGCTGTGAATAGTCGGCGATGTCGAGGAACAGAACGCTGCAGACTAGCGTGCGGCCTGCGCTCTCCAAGCGGGACTCCCCCTTTACGGCCCTCGAGCCGCGATGGGCCTCATTTTACGCGCATGCCGGGCTGGGCCCCGCTATCCGGTGAAATGAGAAAAATCCCCGGTCCATCCCCGGAAGCCGCCAGCACCATGCCCTCGGAAATGCCGAACTTCATCTTGCGCGGCGCAAGATTCGCCACCAGCACCGCGAAGCGCCCCTCCAGCTTCTCGGGCGCGTACGCCGACTTGATGCCGGCGAACACGGTGCGGGTCTGCTCGCCCACCTCGAGGGTCAGCCTGAGCAGCTTGTCGGCGCCCTCGACCGCCTCGGCGCGCGCGATGCGCGCCACCCGCAGGTCGAGCTTGTTGAAGTCCTCGATCGAGATCGTCGTCGCGTCCACGGCCTTGGTTCCCTCGGCTGGTTTTTCATCGACTGGTGCCAATAGCGCGTCGAGCTGCTTATCCTCGACGCGGCTGAGCAGATGGCGGTACTCGTTGATGCGGTGGCCTTCGGGCATCGGCCGGCCGGCGTCGGCCCACGCCAGCGGCGGCAGGTTGAGGAAGCGCTCGGCGTTCTCCGCCAGCCTGGGCAGCACCGGCTTCAGGTACACGGTGAGCACGCGGAACAGATCGAGCGCGCTCGAGCACACCTCGTGCAGCTCGCGCTCCTTGCCGGCCTGCTTGGCCAGCTCCCAGGGCTTGCGCTCGTCGACGAACTGATTGGCGACGTCGGCCAGCGCCATCACCTCGCGCAGCGCCTTGCCGAATTCCCGGCCCTCGTACAGCGCGGCGATCTCGGCGGCTTTCGCAGCGAACTTGAAGCCGGCCCCGGGCGAAAGCAGCTTGCCGCCGAACTTGCGGTTGATGAACACCGCGCAGCGGCTCGCGATGTTGACGTACTTGCCGACCAGATCGCTGTTCACGCGCGCGGCGAAGTCGTCGGGATTGAAGTCGATGTCCTCGACGTTGGCGTTCAGCTTGGCGGCGATGTAGTAACGCAGCCACTCCGGATTCATGCCCAGGCGCAGGTAGCGCAGCGGGTCGATGCCGGTGCCGCGCGACTTCGACATCTTGTCCCCCGACACGGTGATGAAGCCGTGCACGTAGACGTGGTCGGGCACCTTGTACGGCCTGCCCGCGAATTGCAGCATCGCCGGCCAGAACAGCGTGTGGAAGTAAATGATGTCCTTGCCGATGAAGTGGACCTGCTCGCTTTCGGCAAGGGTTTTTTCAAAGCCGAGGCCTTTGCGGGCGCAGTAATTCTTCAGCGAGGCGAGATAGCCGATCGGCGCGTCGAGCCAGACGTAGAGGTACTTCTCCTCGGCGATGTCCGGGACGCGGATACCGAAATACGGCGGGTCGCGCGAGATGTCCCAGTCGGCAAGCGCTTTGTCGCCGGTGCCGTCGAGCCATTCCTTCGCCTTGTTCACGACCTGGGACTGCAACCGCCCGGGTTTCTCCAGCCAGTCCCGGACGAACCCGCGGCATTTCGGATCGGAAAGCTTGAAGAAAAAATGCTGCGACGACTTGAGCACCGGCTTCGCGCCCGACAGCGTGGAGTAGGGGTTCTTCAGCTCGGTGGCCGAATACACCGTGCTGCAGTTTTCGCACGCGTCGCCGTACTGGTCCTTCGCGCCGCAGTTCGGGCATTCGCCCTTCAGGTAGCGGTCGGCGAGGAACATGCCCTTCACCGGGTCGAAAAATTGCTCGACCGGCTTGCTGTAGACCAGGCCGGCGGCTTTCAGCCGGCGGAAGATGTCCTGCGAAAGCTCGGTGTTCTCCGCCGAATGCGTCGAATGCCAGTTGTCGTAGGCGATGTGGAAGCCGTCGAGGTAGGCCTGGCGGCCTTTCTGGATCGGATCGATGAACTGCTCGGGCGAGGTGCCGGCCTTTTCAGCCGCCAGCATGATCGGCGCGCCGTGGGCGTCGTCGGCGCCGACGAAATGCACCTGGTGCCCTTGCAGCCGCTGGAACCGCACCCAGATATCGGCCTGGATGTACTCCATGATGTGGCCGATGTGGAATGGCCCATTTGCGTAGGGCAGCGCGGTCGTGACAAAGAGGGTTCTGGAAGCCATGAGGGAGCGGGATTTTAGCTTACACTTCAAGCATGTCCGTGAATGAAGCAAGCGTGCAAAGCGCGCTGTCGAAAGTCATCGATCCCAATACCGGCAAGGACCTGACCAAAGCAGCGCGCAACGTCAGGGTCTCCGGCAACGACGTCGCGCTCGAGGTCGAGCTCGGCTATCCCGGCAGGAGCCAGCAGGAGCCGATTCGCCGGCAGGTGGTCGAAGCGCTGAAGGGCGCGGGTGCCGGCAACGTCTCGGTCAAGGTCAGCTCGAAGGTCGTGTCGCACGCCGTGCAGCGCGGCGTGAAGCTGGTGCCGGGGATCAAGAACATCATCGCGGTCGCCTCGGGCAAAGGCGGCGTGGGCAAGTCCACCACCGCGGTGAACCTGGCGCTGGCGCTCGCCGCCGAGGGCGCCTCGGTCGGCGTGCTCGACGCCGACATCTACGGGCCTTCGCAGCCGATGATGCTCGGCATCGCCGGGCGCCCGGAATCGAAGGACGGCAAGCGCATCGAGCCGATGGAAGGCCACGGCCTGCAGGCGAGCTCGATCGGCTTTCTCATCGACATGGATACGCCGATGGTGTGGCGCGGGCCGATGGTCACGCAGGCGCTGGAGCAGCTCCTGAAGGACACCAACTGGCGCGACCTCGATTACCTGGTGGTCGACCTGCCGCCGGGCACCGGCGACATCCAGCTCACGCTGGCGCAGAAGGTGCCGGTCACCGGCGCGGTGATCGTCACCACGCCGCAGGACATTGCCCTTATCGATGCCCGTAAAGGGCTCAAGATGTTCGAGAAGGTCGGCATCCCGATCCTGGGAGTGGTCGAGAACATGTCGTTCCATACCTGCCCCAAGTGCGGGCACGAGAGCCACATCTTCGGCTCAGGCGGCGCGCAGCGCATGGTGAAGGACTACAACACCGAGCTCCTCGGCCAGCTGCCCCTCGATGAGTCGATCCGCAGCCAGGCGGATTCGGGCAAGCCGACGGTGGTGTCCGAGCCCGACGGCGCGATCGCCGAGATCTACCGCAAGATCGCGCGGCGCTGTGCGGTCAAGATTGCCGAGCTGCAGCGCGACATGACCTCCAAGTTTCCGAACATCGTCGTCCAGAACACCTGAATTCGGGGTCAGGTTCGTAATTAAGGCGCCGCGTACGCGCGCACTTAATTACGAACCTGACCCCGAATTCAGGTGGGAACTTCGCCCAGCACGGTGCAGCGCCGGATGACGCGGCCCTGCGTCGCCGCATCGTAGGCCGTCGCGCGATGCATCACGCAACGGTTGTCCCACACGAGAAGCTCGCGCGGCTTCCAGCGGTGCTCGTAGGTGAGATCGGCGTGGACGGCGAGCGCGTTCAGCTCCTCGATCAGGGCGCGCCCTTCGTCGTATGGCATGCCCAGGATGTATTCCGCGTGGTCGCCGAGGTAGAGGCACTTGCGCCCGGTCTGCGGATGCGTGCGCACGACGGGATGATCGACCGGCGGCTTGGCGAGGCGCTGCGCCTCGGTGAGCGGATCCTCGCCGTGGCGCCGAGTGCGCGAGAAGTCGAGGTTGTGCACGGCACGAAGGCCGGCGATGCGCGCCTTCCATGAGGCGTCGAGGCGCTCGTACGCGCCGTACATGTCGCAAAAGTGCGTCTCGCCGCCGCTTTGCGGCATCACCTCGCCGTAGATGATGGTGGCCTGCCCGGTGACGCGCTGCCAGGACCCGTCGGTGTGCCAGGCGAGCGTGCCCTTGTCGGGATGGTGGCCGGTCGGCTTGCCGCTGGCGTCGAGGTTCGAGAGGCGATAGAGCTCCGGGTAGCCGTCGGCGTGGTACTGGTTCATCACGTGGACCTGCACCTCGCCGAAGCGGCGCGCAAAGGCGACCTGGCGCGCCGGCGGCAGATCCTGCGGCGGGAACAGCAGCACCTGGTAGCGCAGAAAGGCCTCGTAGACGGCACGAAAAACCCGGTCATCCATTTCGGCGGCGAGGTCGACGCCGGAGATTTCCGCACCCAGATGGCGCGTAAGCGGCCGGGCGGAAAGCAAATCAGTGACAGCGCCCATGGTCTTCCGGACGCCACGGATTGCTCAGCGTGCTGATGGACTCGAGGAAAACCACGAGGTCGGTCTGCTCGGCGGCGGTGAGCTTCAGCGCCGGCAGGGCCTTCGAGCCCTGCTCGGAGTAATGCCGCACCACGTCGGCGAGCGTTTCGCGCTTGCCGTCGTGCCCGTACGGCGCCGTGAGCATCAGGTGGCGCAAGGTGGGGACCTTGAACGCGCCCGCCTCCGGTTCCTGAACCGGGTGGGTGCGCTTCTGCGGGTCGTCGTTGTAGCCGCTCGCGAGGTTGAAGCGGCTGGCGCGGACCACCCTGAACCCTTCGGCCCTGCCCGGATCGGTCGAAAAGCCGTTGTTGCGGAATTCGCCGTTGGTGAAATTGGGGCCGCTATGGCAGCTGCTGCAGCTTCCCCTGCCGACGAAGATCTTCAAGCCGCGCTGCGCGGCTTCCGAATAAAGCCCGGCCCGCAGCGGCTCGCCGCGCGCCAGCGCGTTGCGAAAGCCGTCGAACGGCGTGGGCGGGGTCTCGAAGCTCTCCTGGAACGCGGCCAGGATCTTGCCCACGTTCACCAGCACCTCTTCGTCGTCGAGCGGCGAGGGCGGGGCGCCGAAGGTGCGCCGGTAGCGGCACGAGAGCTCTTCATCCTTGCGCATGAGCTCGGCAACCTGCCGCGGGCTCGCGCCGAGCTCGCGGCGGTCGAGGATCGGGCGGATGCTTTGCGACCAAAGGCTGTCGGCGCCGCCGTCCCAGCCGTACCAGCGGCCCAGCCGCGCGTTCATCAGGGTGGGGGTGTTGCGCTCGACCTCGGCGGCGGCCCGGCCGCGCATGCGGTTGTCGGTCCAGTTGCGCTCGGGAACGTGGCAGCTGCCGCAGGAGAACCGCCCGTCGGCCGACAGGCGCGTGTCGAAGAACAGGCGCTCGCCCAGCTCGAGCGCAGCGCGCCTGCCGGAGGCGCGGTTGGTGGGATCGGTGGTGAGCGGCGCGGGCCACGGCCCGTGGGCGAGGATCGCCCGGATTTCGCTTTCAGTGAACCGTATTTCGTCCGCCGCAAAGCCCGGCCCCGCCAACAGGCAAAGCGCCACCGCCGCGTCTCTTGTTCGCATCTTGAGCGGCTATCATAGACCCGTGACCATCAAAGCCGACAAGTGGATCCGCCGCATGGCGGCCGAGAAACGCATGATCGAGCCCTTCGAGCCGGGCCAGGTCAAGGATTTTGAAGGCAAAAGAATCGTCTCCTACGGCACCTCGAGCTACGGCTACGACGTGCGCTGCTCGAGCGAATTCAAGATCTTCACCAACATCAACTCGACCATCGTCGACCCGAAGGCCTTCGACGAGAAGAACTTCGTCGACTACCGGGGAGCGGTGTGCATCATCCCGCCCAACTCCTTCGCCCTGGCGCGCACGGTGGAATACTTCCGCATCCCGCGCAACGTGCTGACCATCTGCCTGGGCAAGTCGACCTACGCGCGCTGCGGGATCATCGTCAACGTGACGCCGCTCGAGCCGGAGTGGGAGGGCCACGTGACGCTGGAATTCTCCAACACCACGCCGCTGCCGGCGCGCGTCTACGCCAACGAGGGCGTGGCGCAGATGATCTTCCTCGAATCCGACGAGGTGTGCGAGACCTCGTACCGCGACCGCGGCGGAAAGTACCAGGGGCAGAAGGGCGTGACGCTCCCCCGCATATAGCACGCCCTTTCTTCTTTTTCACTATATGTAGTAGTCAGCCAGCCGCGGCCCGGCGCTATGGCGCGGGCGAAAAAATCTTGAAAAAAACGCCCCGCAGGTCTTGACACGCGGGGTCATGTCCCTATACTTCGCTCAAGTTTTTTTGCTTTTGGATTCAACGACGAGCAGGAGGTCATCATGAGAAGCACCAGGAACTCCGGTCCCGCCGCCGAGGTATGCGTCCGGGATATTCCCGAAACTTAGGTTCTCATCGCGAGGAGATGTTGATGGGGG
>DATFDV010000079.1:0-10140 GCA_035251855.1 Burkholderiales bacterium
GGTGTGGATCTCGTCGATGAACAGGATCGCGTTCGGGTTGTCGACCAGCTGCTTCAGCACCGCCTTCAGGCGCTGCTCGAAGTCGCCGCGGTACTTGGTGCCGGCGAGCAGCGCGCCCATGTCGAGCACGTACACCGTCGACTTGGTGAGCAGATCGGGCACGTTGCCCTCGACGATGCGCCGCGCCAGGCCCTCGGCGATGGCGGTCTTGCCGACCCCGGCCTCGCCCACCAGCAGCGGGTTGTTCTTGCGCCGGCGGCAGAGCGTCTGCACCACGCGCTCGAGCTCCTTGTCGCGGCCGATCAGGGGATCGATCTTGCCGGCGAGCGCCTGCGCGTTCAGGTTCTGCGTGTAGTTGTCGAGCGGGCTGTTGGAGGTCTCGGTCTGCGTCTCCTGCTCGGCGTCCTGGTCGGCGTTCTTGCCCTGCGCCTGCGGCGTCTTGGTGATGCCGTGGGAGATGTAGTTGACCACGTCGAGGCGCGCGATGCCCTGCTGCTGCAGGAAGTACACCGCGTGCGAGTCCTTCTCGCCGAAGATCGCCACCAGCACGTTGGCGCCGGTGACTTCCTTCTTGCCGGAGGACTGGACGTGCAGGATCGCGCGCTGGATCACGCGCTGGAAGCCGAGCGTAGGCTGGGTGTCGACCTCGCGGTCGGCGGCGATGCGCGGGGTCTGCTCGGCGATGTGCTGCGTCAGGTTCTTGCGCAGCTCGTCCATGTTGGCGCCGCAGGCGCGCAGCACTTCGGCCGCGGTGGGATTGTCCAGCAGCGCGAGGAGCAGATGCTCGACCGTGATGAACTCGTGGCGCTTCTGGCGCGCCTCGACGAACGCCATGTGCAAGCTGACTTCCAACTCCTGCGCGATCATTCCGGGCCTTTCACTTTCACCTACGTTGGTTCCATAACGCACTGTAACGGATGCTGGTGCTTCCGAGAGTATGCCGCGACTTGTTGCACTTTGGTGGTGGCAACGTCGTTCGGATAGACCCCACAGACGCCGATGCCTTCCCGGTGCACCTTGAGCATGACCTGGGTGGCCCGCTCGCGGCTCATGCTGAAGAACTTTTGCAGGACCACCACCACGAATTCCATGGGCGTGTAGTCGTCATTGAGCAGCATGACCTTGTACATCGGCGGAGGCTTCAGCTTGTTTCGCTGCGCCTCCAGTAGGGTGTCGTCCTTGTGCTGCGCCATTCCGCCTTGCTGTGCGCCCGGTGCGGTCTATCCTAATCAATGTGGGGGGAGGGTGCAATGCGACGAAGGGAGCGTCGAAGGCCGGAATACGGCGTTTTTTCAGGCTCTTGACGAGTCCCCGGAGGGGCGCTTATAAGGGCGCCTGTGTTTGGATACGGCGTCTGTTTGCCACTAAAGGGGGCGGCGGGGCGTGATTCAGGCATGGCTCGGGTCGCAAAAACGCCCGGTAGCTCAAATCAACAATCAGGGAGAGGGTATGGCAACAGGCACCGTGAAGTGGTTCAACGACGCGAAGGGCTACGGCTTCATTACGCCGGATGACGGCAGCGAAGACCTGTTCGCGCATTTTTCGGCGATCAACATGTCGGGCTTCAAGACCCTGAAAGAGGGCCAGAAGGTCAGCTTCGACGTGGTGCAGGGGCCCAAGGGCAAACAAGCCTCGAACATCCAGAAATCCTGAAAACAAGAAGAACAAGAAAGGCCGCCCATGGGCGGCCTTTTTCATTTCTGTGAGGTTTTTCCTACATTCGGTCGATCATTGCCTGGCCGAACCCGGAGCACGAGACCTGCTTCGCGTCGGGCATCTGGCGCGCGAAGTCGTAGGTGACGATCTTGTCGGTGATGGCCTTCTCCATCGACTTGATGATCGCGTCGGCGGCCTCGACCCAGCCCATGTGGCGCAGCATCATCTCGGCCGAAAGGATCTCCGAGCCTGGATTGACGTAGTCCTTGCCGGCGTACTTCGGTGCGGTGCCGTGCGTGGCCTCGAACATCGCCACCGTGTCGCTCATGTTGGCGCCGGGCGCGATGCCGATGCCGCCGACCTCGGCCGCCAGGGCGTCCGAAATGTAGTCGCCGTTCAGGTTGGTGGTGGCGAGCACGTCATATTCGGCGGGGCGCAGCAGGATTTGCTGCAGCATCGCGTCGGTAATCACGTCCTTGATGGCGATGTCCGGGCCGCCGTTGGGGTTCTTGAAGCTGTGCCACGGGCCGCCGTCGAGCGGCTTGGCGCCGAACTCCTTCACCGCCAGCTGGTAGCCCCAGTCGCGGAAGCCGCCCTCGGTGAATTTCTGGATGTTGCCCTTGTGCACAAGGGTCACCGACTTTCTCTTGTTGTCGATGGCGTACTGGTAGGCCCGCCGGATCAGGCGCTCCGAGCCCTCGATCGAGACCGGCTTGATGCCGATCGCCGAGGTGTTCGGAAAACGGATCTTCTTGACTTTCATCTCCTTCATCAGGAAGTCGATTACCTTCTTCGCCTCGGCGGACTTCGCCGGCCACTCGATGCCGGCATAGATGTCCTCGGCGTTCTCGCGGAAGATCACCATGTCGACGTCCTGCGGCTTCTTCAGCGGCGAGGGCACGCCCTTGAACCAGCGCACCGGCCGCAGGCAGACGTAGAGGTCGAGCTCCTGGCGCAGCGCCACGTTGATCGAGCGGATGCCGCCGCCGACCGGCGTGGTGAGCGGGCCCTTGATCGAGACCACGTACTCCTTCGCCGCGGCGAGGGTCTCCTCGGGCAGCCACACGTTCTCGCCGTAGATCCGGCAGGACTTCTCGCCGGCGAACATCTCCATCCAGACGATCTTCTTCTTGCCGCCGTAGGCCTTGTTCACCGCGGCGTCCACCACTTTGAGCATCACCGGCGTGATGTCCACGCCGGTGCCATCGCCCTCGATGTACGGAATGATCGGATTGTTGGGTACGGAGAGAGAGAAATCCTTGTTGACCTGGATCTTCTCGCCGCCGGAGGGAATCTTGATGTGTTGGTAGGCCATAGGGGGCGAGATTATATAAGACGACGACTACAGCAGACCGAGTTCCAGGTCGAAGACCCTTTCGACCATCCAGAGCGCCGCGACGAGCACGATGGCGGCGGAGCCGCCGACCACGATCATGCGCCGGTACATCCAGGTATGCCGCATTGCATACGCGAGCGGGAGGAACGCGGCCACGATGCACAGCTGCCCCACCTCGACGCCGAGGTTGAAGCCCACCAAGGCGAGCAGCAGGCTCTCCTGGGGCAGCCCGAGGTCGGCGAGCACGCTGGCAAAGCCGAAGCCGTGGATCAGGCCGAAGGCGAAGGCGACCAGCCAGCGCCCGCGCTGCACCACCGGCGAAAGATTGTTGAGCGCGGCGAGCACCACCGAGGCGGCGATCGCGGATTCGACCAGCCGCGACGGCAAGGTCACCACCGACAGCGCCGCCAGCGCGAGCGTAATCGAGTGCGCTACGGTGAAGGCGGTAACCACCTTGAACACGTCCCAGAACGCCGGGGCGAAGCGCGGCATCGCCAGCACGGCCGGCAGGAGCAGCGAAACTAGGAACAGCACATGGTCGAAGCCGATCCAGATGTGCCAGACGCCTTCGCGGACATAATCGATGAACTGCGCCCAGCGCGAGCGCCCGTGCGGATCGAGCTTCAGCCGTGGCTGATCAGGGCCCAGCACCGCAGTTACGGTCTGCGGGCCGAGGCGCGCGCGCAGCAGCCCGCGGTGCGTCGGATCGAGGTCGGTGAACAGGGAATATTCGAGCTCCAGCGACTCGGGTAGCGGCTGGCCGCAATCGGCGGTGAATTTCAGCACCGCATACCCCCCGTCCGTATGCTGGTTCACCAGATGCGCGTCGGGCCTGATCGAACAGCCGCTCAGTGCGAGCCGCGCGAAGGCGTAGGCGGCGATTTCCGAGTGCTTCCGGCGCAGCTCGCCCCAGGTGATGGCGCCGTCGCCGTCGGCGTCCAGGCCGATGGCGAACTCGAGGTCGCGCAGCGCGATGTCCCATTGCCCCTGCAGTTTGTTGTCGCTCGCTTCCAGGCTCAGATAACTGTCGCTCGGCTTGTGGGCATGGGCCAGGCCGGCGAGCACCAACAGCGCCACCATTAACGCACTTCTCATTTGAGCTGCGCGGCGAGGCGATGAAGCCGAGCGCTCTCGAATCCGCTCTCCTCGAGCCAGCGCAGCCCCGGCGCGGCCGCCTTGGGATCCCCCGCCGCGAGCGCCGCCGCCAGCAGCACCGCCGCGTCGCGCGGCTCGCGCTGCGAGCTCCAGTTTTCGGCCGCCGCGGCGAGCGCGCCCTTGGCGTCGCCCTTGAGCTCGAGCAGGAAGCGCGCTTCTTCGGCGAGGTGGAGCCGCTCGCCGCGCAATGCGGCGGCGGCGAATCGCTCGCCCAGCGCCTGCTCATGCTTCTGCGCCTCGGCAAGGCCCAGGCGCCTGGCGGCCAGCGCCAGGCGCAACAGCAGGTTGTCGGATTGGCCCCATTGCGCCAGTAGCTCGACGACCGCTTTCGGCCGGCCTTGCTCGAGAAGGAAGTCGGCGTAGGCCGCGAGCAGGAAGTCATCGCGCAGGCCGAGGGCCAGCGCGTCGCGGAAATGGCGCTCGGCCGCGTCCGGCTGCTCCAACCGCCAGGCGAGCTCGGCGAGCCGCGTAAGCACCCACAGGCGGATCTCCGGCGCGGCATCCCCCCGCCGCTGCAGCGCCGCCATCAGGTCGTGATGAGCCGCCTGCGCCTTGCCAGTCGCGCCGTCCACCGCCGCGCGGCAGCCGGTGGCGATCAGCTCGCTCGCGATGGACTCGAGCGCACGGCATTCCGCGCCCGCCGCCGGGTAATCGGCCCGCACCATGAAAATCGCCGCACGCCACGAGTGCGCGCCGATGAGCTGGGGATCGCGCCGCAGCGCGCCTTCGAGGTCGCGCAACGCCCCCTGAAAGTCGTGGCGGTACTGCTTCAGCAGCCCGCGGACGAACAGCACCTCGGCAGGCGCATCAGCGCCGCGCCAGGATCGCAGGGCAGCCTCGGCGTAGCCAACGTAGCGCGGGTCGCCTTGCGCCATCGCCAGCTCGAAATAGCGTCGCGCCAAGGCGGCGGCCGGTGCAGGGTCCTCAGGGTGCGCAGCCGCCGAAGCTTGCAGCTTTTGCAGCTCGGCAGCGGCCGGGTCCGCGCGGCGCAGCGGCAGGCGCTCGAGGACCGCGGCATCGTCGGCGGGCAGGTAGGGCGCGCCGATCGCTGCCGAGACGTAAACCCCGACGACCACGGCCGCGCAGAGTAGTTTCATCTTTATATACAAAAGGTTACCATGTTCTAGAAGGAGTTTTGTGTGTTTTCACTACAATGCGCCGCGCGGTCAACCTCCCCAGCCCGTGGCGCGTTATAGCGTTCCGGGACTCTGCGGACCATCGCGTTTACCCGCGTTTCGAACACTAAAGGAGAAGGAAATGAACAAGCTGCTGTCCGTGATCGTTGCCGCGATGTTTGCGGTGGTTAGCGCTTCCGCCTTCGCAGCGTCGCACGCTGGCGCGCAGATGAAGGACGAGAAGAAGACCGAGAAGAAGGCGGAGAAAAAGAAGGCCGCCCCGAAGTCGACCAAGAAGGCCGCCCCGAAGAAGGAAGGCGAAATGAAGAAGGGCGAGGGCAAGAAGAAAGCCGCGCCCAAAAAAGACGAAATGAAGAAGTAAGCTACCCGCTTACGAACGACAGGAAGGCAGGGCGATCCCCTGCCTTTTTCAATTCATGCGCCTGCTTGCTGCTTTCCTTCTTGCCCTGACCGCCGCCGCCGCGCTCGCCCAGCCGCTGCCGGTGGCGGAGCTGCGCGCCGGCATGCACCTGATCCGCGCGGAGGTGGCTGCCGACTTCTCCACACGGGGGCGCGGCCTGATGCACCGCAAGGGCCTGGCGCCCAACGCCGGCATGCTGTTCGTCTTCGACGGGCCCTCGCAGCAATGCATGTGGATGAAGAACACCTACATTCCGCTGTCGGTGGCGTTCCTCGACGAGCAGGGCACGATCATCAACATCGCCGACATGCAGCCGCATAGCGAGGAGACGCATTGCAGCGCGCGCCCGGCGCTCTACGCGCTGGAAATGACGCGCGGCTGGTTTGCGGAGCGCGGCATCAAGCCCGGCACGAAGCTCGGCGGGCTCGACAAGCTGCGCTAGATCAGGAACATCAGCCCGACGCCGAGCAGGGCCAGGAGCCGGGCCACGGCAGTCCAGAGCCGGCGGCGCGCGTTCGGCGCGGCTTTCCACACCGCCCAGGCCCAAACCCAGTACAGCCCTAGCCGCAATACATCGAGGAGATCACCGGTCGTCGCCGCGCCCGACAGGCGGGCATCCTCGGCGAGAAGCAACAGGCCGGCGACGGCGCAGGCAAGCCCCGCGCCGCCGAGCCACCAGACCTGCCAGAGTGGAGTGGCTACAGCCCGCCGTTCTGCTGCGCGACCATGCAGTACAGCATCGGGATCGACAGCATGGTGTTGAAGCGCGAGGCCATGCCGGCCATCTTGGCGGCGGCCGCCTTCTGCTCCGGCGCCACGGTGACGATGCCGAGCGCCTTCTTCTGGTTCGGCCAGATGATGAACCAGACGTTGAACCACATGATGGCGCCGAGCCACATGCCCAGGCCGATGGCGTGGTAGCCCTTGGTCAGCGACAGCGCCTGGCCGAGGTAGCCGTTCATCAGCGCGACGATCAGGCCGGTGACGATGGTCGCCATCGCAGACCAGCGGAACCAGAACAGCGCGGTCGGCGCGATGACCTTGCTCACCGCGGGCTTGTGCTCGTCCGGGATCTTCGGCATCGAGGGCGTCTGGACGAAGTTGAAGTACCAGAGCAGGCCGATCCACATCACGCCGGAGAGCACGTGCAGCCAGCGGAACACGAAGGCCCACCAGGCGTGATCGCTTGCCCGCACCCACGAACCGGTGCCCAGCCCGGCGAGGACGATGAAGACGATGAGCAGGACGAAGCCGGCGATGACCGTGCGGCCGAGGGACTGGAAGATGGCACCCATGTTTTTCTCCTTATAGTGTGATGGGTTTGACGCGAAAAAAGTCTAGCACCGTCAGTGCCCGCCCGCCAACGCGCCCGACGCCGCGGCGAGCAGCACCACGATCTGCGAGAGGACCATTGCCGCCAGCAGGCGCTCGCCGCGGCGCAGATGGATCGGCAGGATGCGCAGATAACAAACCACGGTGATGAGCGATAGCAATGCCAGCGCGAGCAGGTTCAGGTGGTCGCCTTTGTGCAGGAATCGGAGCCACCCCCAGCCCGCCGGGGCGCCGGCCATCGCCTGATAGCGCTCGGCGGGCAGGCCCCATAAGGCCGGAAGCCGGCTGAGCTCGACCTGCGGCTCGAGGACCCCGAGGGCATAGGCGGCGAACGCAGCGATGAGCAGCCACAGCCCCACGCGCGTGCCCCACTCGAGCCAGCGGGCATAGACCGTCTGCTCGGCGGGCACCGGGCTCACAGCCAGACTCCGAGGCCCTTGAGGATCGCGCGCAGTCCCGCAACGAATAGCACGACGACCACGAGGCGGCGCACGGCGCTGGCGGAGACCATGCGCAGCACGCGTACGCCGACGCGCGCACCGAGCATCACGCCGATGACGGACGGCGCCACCAGCACCGGCAGCACCGCGCCGCGATTCAGGTAGATCCATGCGGCGGAGCTGTCGATGACGGACAGGACGAAGCCCGAGGTACCCACCGAGAGCTTGAGCGGTATGCCCATGAGCAGGTTGAGCGCAGCGACGTTCGCCCAGCCGGCGCCTAGGCCGAACATGCCGGCGAGCGCCCCGATCAGTGCAAAGACCGCGAGCCCGCCGGGCGTGCGCCGCGCTGCCCACGGCGAGTCCTGCCCGCCCGCCGGCTCGCGATAGACGCCGTGCATGCCAAGCGCGGCCGCCAGGGCATCAGGTTGCGGCGCGCCGGCGAGCGTCGAACCCGGCGGTTTCATCATCACCAGCGCGATGCCGAGGATCGCCGCGCCCAGTGCGACCTGCACCGCTTCGGTGGGCAGCGCTAGGCCGAGCAGCGCGCCGCCGATGGCCGAGATCGACCCGAGCAGCGCGAGCGGCATGCCCAGGCGCAGGCTCGCCAGGCCGTCGCGCAGCAGGCTCGGCCCCGCGGAAAGCGCACCGCAAAGCGCGAGCAGCAGTCCCGCGCCGCGCACGAAATCCAGGTGGAACGGGAAGAAGCCGCTGACGATCGGCACGAACAGCACGCCGCCGCCAACGCCAGCCACCACCGCGAGCACGCCCAGCGCGAGGCTGAGGACGAACAGCGCGATCGGCCAGATCCACCATGGCGTGGCACCGCCGTTGGCCGCCAGGGCCGGCGCCGCGTGCAGCAGGGCGATGAGGAGGAGCGAGGATCGACGCACGAATTTTGGTGGCGTGTTTCGGGCTATGCTAACTCTCGATGCCGAAACTTGCCGCCAACGTTTCGATGCTGTTCGCCGAGGTTGATTTTCTGCAGCGCTTTGCCGCCGCCGCGCGCGCCGGGTTCCGCGCGGTGGAATACCAGTACCCTTATGACTGGAAATCCGCCGACATCGCGGCCGCGGTGCGCGATGCCGACGTCGAGGTCGTGCTCCACAACATGCCGCAGGGCGACGCGGCGCTGGGGGAGCGTGGCACCGCCTGCCTGACCGGGCGCGAGGCGCGCTTCCGCGACGACCTCGAGCGCGCCATCGAGTACGCGCGCGCCGTGCGCTGCCCGAATCTGCACCTGATGGCCGGGGTGGTGCCCGCCGGCGCCGAGCGCGCGGCGCTGCACGCCGCCTACGTGGCGAACCTGCGGCACGCCGCCAAGCGCCTGGCGCGCGAAGGCATGCGCGCGCTGATCGAGCCGCTGAGCGAGCGCACCGTCGCCAATTGCTTCCTGCGCTCGAGCGCGCAGGCGGCGCAGGTGCTGGACGAGGTCGCCGCGCCCAACGTGCGGCTGCAGTACGACCTGTTCCACATGCAGCTCATGGAAGGCAACCTCGCCCTCACCATCGAGCGGTTGCTGCCGCGCATTGGCCACCTGCAGATCGCCGATGTGCCGGGGCGCAACGAGCCCGGCACCGGCGAGATCAACTTCGAGTTCCTGCTCGACCATATCGACCGGCTCGGCTACGGTGGGTGGATCGGATGCGAATACAATCCGCTGGGTGACACGCGCGAAGGATTGAAGTGGGCTCGGCGCTACCTATCGTAAGGGCCTTGCGCGAGTTCCTGCCGGAACGCGCGATCCTGCACGAGGAAGAAGACACCCGGCCCTACGAGTGTGACGGGCTTACGGCTTATCGCCAGCTGCCGATGGTGGTGGCGCTGCCCGAGACCACCGAACAGGTGCAGCGCATTCTCAAGCTTTGTTCTGCAGAAAAAATACCAGTCGTCCCGCGCGGTGCCGGTACCGGCCTTTCCGGCGGCGCGCTGCCACCGGGCGACGGGGTGCTGCTGTCGATGGCGAAGTTCATGCGCGTGCTGCGCATCGACCCGCTCGCGCGCATCGCGGTGGTGCAGCCTGGCGTGCGAAACGCGGTGGTGTCGGAGCTCGCCGCGCCCTACGGCCTGTACTACGCGCCCGACCCGTCGAGCCAGATCGCCTGCACCATCGGCGGCAACGTCTCGGAGAATTCCGGCGGCGTGCACTGCCTGAAATACGGCCTGACCCTGCACAACGTGCTCGGCCTGCGCGGCTTCACCATCGACGGCGAGGCGATCGAGCTCGGCGGCGAGGCGCTCGACAGCGCGGGCTACGACTTGCTCGCGCTCGCCATCGGCTCTGAAGGGATGCTGATGGTGGTGACCGAGGTGACGCTGAAGCTGCTGCCCAGGCCGCAGTGCGCGCGCGTGATCATGGCCTCGTTCGACGATGTGGAGAAAGCCGGCGCCGCCGTCGCCGACGTGATCGCCGCCGGCATCGTTCCCGCCGGCCTCGAGATGATGGACCGACCGGCGACGCGCGCGGTCGAGCAGTTCGTCGCCGCCGGCTACGACCTCGAGGCCGCCGCGATCCTCCTGTGCGAGTCCGACGGCACGGCCGAGGAAGTCGACGACGAGATCGCGCGCATGAAGGCGGTGCTGGAGCGCGCCGGCGCCACGCGCATGACGGTGTCGCGCGACGAGGCCGAGCGCCTGCGCTTCTGGTCCGGACGCAAGGCGGCGTTTCCCGCGGTGGGCCGCATC
>DATFDV010000080.1:0-16363 GCA_035251855.1 Burkholderiales bacterium
GCCGCGCACCGCAGCGAGGACGAGGTGGCGCGCGAGATCGGCGCCGACGCGCTCATCTACCAGGACCTCGACGCCCTGAAGGACGCGGTGCGGCGCGTCAATCCGAAGCTCACCAGCTTCGAGACCTCGTGCTTCGACGGCCACTACATCACCGGCGACATCACCACCGACTACCTGCGCTCGATCGAGATCAGCCGCGACGCGAAGCGCGACTCCGGGGACGACGAGGCGCCGCAGCTGGACCTGAATCTCGCGGCCTAAGGAACCTCTGAAAATGCCGCCCATCGTCGTCCCCGCGAAGGCGGGGACCCCGTTTCAAAATTGAAAGAAGCAAATGGGGCCCCCGCCTTCGCGGGGGCGACGTCTTCGGACGTTCCCTAATATATAATTCTTCTTTCGCGCCGATTTGAGCCACAGCTTGCGGGCGCGTAACAAATACCGCTAAAGCGTGCCGCGCAGTTCTCCCAGGAGACCCGGTCCGCTAGCTAAAGAGAGGCCGGGTTTTTTTATGGCGAAAGAGCATCAGCTGTCGACCAAGGGCGTGCGCGCCGGCCAGGTGCGCACCGAGTTCAACGAGCACGCCGAGGCGCTGTTCCTCACCTCGAGCTTCGTGTTCGACAGCGCCGCGCAGGCCGCGGCGCGCTTCGCCAACAACGAGGAAGGGATGGTGTATTCGCGCTACACCAACCCCACCGTGTCGATGTTCCAGGACCGCCTGGCGGCGATGGAGGGCGCCGAGACCTGCGTCGCCACCGCTTCCGGGATGGCGGCGATCCTCGCCACCGCGATGGTCCATCTGAAGGCCGGCGACCACCTGGTGTGCTCGAACGCGGTGTTCGGCGCCACCATCCAGCTGTTCAACAACATCCTCGGCCGCTTCGGCATCGAGACCAGCTACGTCTCGCCGACCAGAGTCGAGGAATGGGAGAAGGCGGTGCGCAGGAACACGCGCCTGTTCTTTCTGGAAACGCCCTCGAATCCACTGACCGAGGTGTCCGACATCCCGGCTCTTGCCAGTGTCGCCAAAAAAGCAAATGCGCTGCTCGCCGTGGACAACGTCTTCTGCACCCCGGCGCTGCAGCGGCCGCTCGAGCTTGGCGCCGACATCGTGGTGCACTCGGCGACCAAGTACCTCGACGGCCAGGGCCGGGTGATGGGCGGGGCGGTGTGCGGGTCGAAGGCGCTGGTGGGAGACCTGCTGGTGCCGTTCCTGCGCACCGCCGGGCCGGCGCTGGCGCCGTTCAATGCCTGGGTGCTGCTGAAGGGGCTGGAGACGCTGGAGCTGCGCGTGCTGGCCGAGTCGGCCTCGGCCCTCGAGCTCGCACGCTGGTTGCAGGCCCATCCGTCGGTGGCGCGCGTGCACTATCCCGGCCTGCCTTCGCATCCCCAGTACGAGCTGGCCAAGCGCCAGCAGCGGGCGGCGGGGGCGGTGCTGTCGTTTGAAGTCAAAGGTGGCCGTGCGGCGGCCTGGCGTTTGATCGACGCCACGCAGCTCGTCTCCCATACCGCCAATCTGGGCGACGTAAAGACCACCATCATCCATCCCGCCAGTACCACCCACGGCCGCATTTCGCCTGAAGCGCGCCGCGCCGCAGGGATCACAGACGGCCTGGTCCGCCTCGCGGTAGGCTTGGAGGCCGTGGAAGACCTGAAGGCAGACCTCTCGCGAGGGTTGGAGGCCGGATAGCCTACGCCGCTCAGCTGGCGCTGCTCGCCGCCGCCTATTTCGGCGCGGCCAAGCTCTCGCTGCTGATGGCGATTCCGCCGGGCTACGCCACCGCCGTCTGGCCGCCGTCCGGCATCGCGCTCGCCGCGCTGCTGCTCGGCGGCACCCGCCTCTGGCCGGCGGTGCTGGCCGGCAGCCTGCTCGCGAATCTGACGATCGACGGCGCAGTGCTCACCTCGGCCATCATCGCCGGCGGCAGCTCGTTGCAGGCCGTCGCCATGGCCGCGCTGGTGCGGCGCCACATCGGCCTGCCGTACCACTTCGAGAACATCGACCAGGTGGTGCGCTTCTTCCTGCTGGCCGCGCTGGGCAGCACCATCGCGCCGACGCTCGCGCTCCTCGCGCTCTTCATGCTCTATCCGATGGCGCTGGAGACGGCGCTGAGCAACTGGTCGACGTGGTGGCAGGGCGACGCCTGCGGCGTGCTGATCTTCACCCCGCTGATCCTGAGCTGGACCGGCAAGCTGCGCTGGAAGCCGCGCCTGCTCGCCGAGGCGGCGGCCTTCGGCGTGCTGCTGCTGGGCGCCACGCAGATCGTGTTCCACGGCAGCGGCGCGCGCAGCTTCCTGGTCGTGCCGTTCATCGTCTGGGCGGCGTTCCGCTTCGGCCAGCGCGGCGTGACCGCATCGATTGCCGCGGTGTGCGGCATGGCGCTCTGGTACACGCTGGTCCTGAAGCGCGGACCCTTCGCCAGCCATCCGATGCACGAGGCGCTGCTCCTGCTGCTGCTCTTCGTCGCCACCCTGGTGTTCACCGGCCTGGTGCTCTGCGCCGTGCTGCGCCAGCTCGAGGCGGCGATGAGCGAGCTCGAATCGCGCGTCAGCCGGCGCACTGCCGAGCTGCAGGAAGCGAAGCTCGCCGCCGAGCGTGCCAACGAGGCGAAGTCGCAGTTCCTCGCCAACATGTCGCACGAGCTGCGCACCCCCCTCAACAGCCTGCTGATCCTCGCGCGCCTTCTGGCCGACAACGCCGGCGGCAACCTGAGCGCCAAGCAGGTCAAATTCGCGCAGACCATCCAGGCCTCGGGGCTCGATCTGCTCTCGCTGATCAACGACCTGCTGGACCTGGCGAAAATCGAGTCCGGCGCGGTGACCACGCTGCACGTCGCGCCCACCGCCTTCACCGAAGTGCGCGATGACCTGGAGCGCAGCTTCCGCCAGGTGGCGCAGGAGCGCGGCCTGCAATTCTCGATCGCGATCGATGCCGCGCTGCCGCCGGTGCTGCGCACCGACGCCGGGCGGCTGAAGCAGGTGTTGAAGAACCTGCTCGCCAACGCCTTCAAGTTCACGGTGAGCGGCGGCGTCACCCTGCGCATCGCGCCCGAGGGGCAGGGACAAGTCGCGTTCGCCGTCACCGATACCGGCATCGGCATCCCGCCCGACAAGCAGTTGCTGATCTTCGAGGCCTTTCAGCAGGCCGACGGCAGCACCAGCCGCAAGTACGGAGGAACCGGGCTTGGCCTGTCGATCAGCCGCGAGCTCACCCGGCTGCTGGGCGGCGAGCTCAGGCTCGCCAGCCGGCCCGGCGAGGGCAGCACCTTTACCCTGGTGCTGCCGCTGCTGGATCAGCGCGCGACCGTGGCGTAGGGCTTCAGGCGCCGCCGATGCCGCGCACTATCTTGCCGGTGCCGCCGCAATTGCGGCAGGGCTCGTTGCGTGCCGTCTTGCCCTTGCCGTTGCATTCCGGACAGATGTCCTCGCCGGTGCCGGGGGTGCCGGGACGGGCTTCGTCGCCCGGATTCAGAGGCTGGCTGGGGTTGGGCTTCATGCGTTGGCCTTTTCGACGATCTCTTCGCGACGGGCGCGCATCCGCTCGCCGATCGCCTGCAGATCCAGGCCGGCCTTGCGCGCCGCGGGAAACATCTCGCCCTGCTCCTCCTTGATGTGGTGGCGCACGTATTCGCCCAGCACGGTGAAGGTGGCGAAGTAGTTCGGATCATCCGGACCCATGTTCTCGAGCTGGTCGATCAGCATGTGGGCGGTCTCGTGCTCGACCGCCGCCTCGTTCATCAGGTCCTCGTCCTCGACCGCCTCGCGCACCGCCGGATAGAAGATTTCCTCCTCGAGGGCGGAGTGCACGCTGAGCTCCTCGCACACCCCGCTGATCAGGCGGCGGCACGCCTCGGCGTCCTGGCGGTCCATTTTCTCGAAGTCCTTGAACGATTTCTCGACGCGGTCGTGGTCCTGCTTGAGCATGTCGAGGGCGTCGGCACTGGTCTTGGTGCGGCTGCGGGGCACGGCTTGGGTCCTTTCCGGAGGGTGGAACTGCCCCGCTGCGAGCAAACGCCGTACCGCTAGAAGCGCACCAGCCTTGGACCGTCGCGGTCCACTTGGAGGTAGCCGCCGCGGCCGTACCAGTCGGGCAGCACCCAGCGCTCGCCGCGCTGGCCGCCGAGGTCGACGGCGTGGCGGCCCGGGCGGTGTGTATGGCCATGGATCAGGCGCAGCACGCCGTGGCTGCGCATCGCCTGGCCCACCGCGTCCTCGTTGACGTCCATGATTTCGGCGGTCTTTTCCTGCACCACCTGGCGGCTCTTCTCCCGCATCTGGCCCACCGCCTGGCGCCGCTCGGCGAGCGATTTCGCGAGGAACGCCGCCTGGAAGGCCGGGTCTCGCGCCTTGCGTCGCCAGGCCTGGTACTCGCTGTCGTCGGTGCACAACGTGTCGCCGTGGACCAGAAGGGTCTTCACCCCGCCGATCTCGGCGACGGTGGGGTCCGCGAGCAGGGTGGCCCCCGTCGCCGCGCAGAAGCCCTCGCCGATGAGGAAGTCGCGGTTGCCGTGCATCAGGTAGACCGGCACGCCTCGGCCGGTCAGGTCCTTCAGCAGCCCGGCGACCACCGCGTTGAACGGCTCGCCGAGGTCGTCGTCGCCGATCCAGTACTCGAAGAAGTCGCCGAGGATGTAGAGCGCATCGGCCGCGCGCCCCTGCTCCTCGAGAAGCGTGATGAAACGCTCGTTCGCCTCCGGCCGCTCCTCGGTGAGATGGAGATCGGAGATGAAGAGCGTGCTCAACGCCCGCGTTTTGCTATTTTTGGGCGGGAACGAGCGTCACTGCTTCGATCACCACCGGCTGGCGCGGCACGTCGCTCGGGAACGGGCCGCCGGGCCCGGTCGGCGTCTTGGCGATCTTGGTGACCACGTCCTGCCCCGACACCACGCGGCCGAACACCGCGTAGCCATTGCCGTCGCCGCGCGGATCGCCCCAGTTCAGGAACGAGTTGTCGGCGACGTTGATGAAGAACTGCGCGGTGGCGGAATTCGGGTCGGAGGTGCGCGCCATCGCGATGGTGCCCATCTCGTTCTTCAGCCCGCCCTTGACCGCGCCCTGCGCCTCGTTGACCACCGGCGCTCGCGTCGGCTTCTGCTTGAAATTGGCGGCAAAGCCGCCGCCCTGGACCATGAAGCCGTCGATCACGCGGTGGAAGATGGTGCCGTTGTAGTGCCCGTCGCGCACGTACTGCAGGAAGTTCTCCACCGTCTTGGGCGCCTTGGCGGGGTAGAGCTCGATGCGGATGGTGCCGGCGCTGGTGCGCACGTCGACCTGCGGGTCGGCGGCGAGTCCGTTGGGAGCGACCGCGGCGGCAGAGACAAAGAAAAGGAACTTCAGGTTCATCCGGCTCCCTCATAAATGATTTTCCACGCCGCGCCTTCCTTCACCCAGTACTGGCGCTTGCGCATGACATTCGACAGCCCGCTCGACTTGTAGTCCTGGTCGAAGGTGACGACCACGAAATCGCCCTCGCGCGGGTAGCGGAACATCGCCACGCGCGAGACGCCGACCTTGATCCATTGCTTGGCGCCGTTCACCTTGCGCTTGTGCGCGCCCCAGGCCTTGAGGTCCTGGCCCGGCGACGAGAAACGGCTGGAATAGTGCGCGAGGTAGCGGTCGGTATCGCGGCTTTGCCAGTCGGCGCGCCACTGCTCGAGCGCGCCGGCGAGCGCCGAGCGCTCGGTCTCGACCGCGGCGGCCTCGCTCCATTCGATCTCGTCGGCGATGATCACCGGCGTGAGGCCGACCTGTACATGCTGGCCGACCGACTCGAGGTCCGGGTTGGACAGCACGATGCAGCCGTCGCTCGCCCGCGGCGGGCGGCTGTAGACGTCGCGCGGCACGCCGTGCAGCCAGATGCCGTGGCCGTTGCGCCCTTGGCGGCGGTCCCATTCGTTGGGATATTTGATCGGGAAGGCGCCGGCGCCGTAGAAGTCGGTCAGCTTCTTGCGCGGCAGGTTGGCGGTGACGTGGTAGACGCCGACCGGGGTTTTCTGATCCCCCTGCCGAGCCTTGTCCATGCCGTTCTTCCCCAGCGTGACGTAGTAGTCGGCGATCAGCTTGGGCCGGCCCTGCGTGTTGGCGAAGACATAGAGGCGCGAGCGGCGCGAGTCGACCACCAGGACGTGCTTCTGCTCGGCGTGAAGCTGCAGCACATAGCGCGGCAGGCGGTCCTCCGCCGGCCGCTGGCGCAAGGCGCGCAGCCGGGCGAGGGCTTCGTTGCGCAGCCCGTCCACCTTCTCGGGCGGCACCGTTTTCTCTACGTTGCCGAAGGTCTGCAGCGGCCGCGAGCGGGCGAGCAGCAGGTCGCCGCGCACCAGGTGGGCCAGGCGGAAGTTGGGGTACTCGCGGATCAGCGCGTCGACGCGCGTCATCGCCTCGTCGAGGCGGTTGCCCTCGATCGATTCAAACACGCGCGAGAGCTTGTCTTCCGGCGTCGGGGCGGCGAACGCGCTCGACGCCGCAAGCATCAACAGGAAGGCGAGCCGGCGCATCAGCCGCTTTTTTCTTCGACGATCTGCCAGCGGCCGTCCGTTCGGACCATCACCAGCGTCTTGCGGCTGTTGGACTTGAGCACGTCGGAGCGGTAGCTCTGGCGGAACGTCACGGTCGCGCGGTCGGCGCCGGCCATGGTCACCTTGGGGGACTCCACGCCGACGGCGATCGACTTGGGCGCGGCAATGCGGGCCCGGCGGGTCTTTTCCCAGGCGTCGCGCCCCTCGCCGCCGGGGGTCTTGAATTCCTTGGCGTAATAGGCGAGGTAGCCATCGGCGTCCTTCTTGGACCACGCCTCGGCCCAGCCGTTTACCGCTTTCAGCACCTCGCCGGGGGCGTCGGGCGGGGCCGCCGGGGCGGGCTTGGATTTTTCAGGTTCCGGTTTTGCAGGCTCCTTCGTTGCAGCCGCCACTACCGGGGCCGGCCGGCCGACCAGCTCGCGGGTAAGCGAGAGCTTGTTCTTCGCCGCCGTATTGGACGAATCGATCTGCAGCGCCTTGTCGTAGGCCTGGCTCGCCAGCTTGGCGTAGACGTCGCCGAGGTTCTCGTAGGCGGTGGCGTAGCTCGGGTGGGTGCGAATCGACTGCTCGAGCGCGGCGCGGGCCTTGTCATACTGGCCCTGCGAGGCATAGATGACTGCAAGATTGTTGTAAGGCTCCGGCAGCTCAGGATAGTCCTGTGTGAGCTTGCTGAAGATTTCGATCGCTTCCTTGCTATTGCCCTGTTCGGTGAGTATCAATCCCTTCAGGAAGCGCGCCTGCGGGTCGCGCGGCTTGGCGGTGAGCGCCTTGTTGACGCGCTCGAGCGCCTGGCGGTGCTGGCCCGCTTTCAGCAGCTTCGCGGCATCCTGCACCTCGTCGGCGAGCGCCGGCAGCGCGAGGGCGAGCGCGCAGGCGATGCCTGCCAGGCGGGCGGCTAGAGTCATCATTGTGCTAATATTTTCAAGGCCCTACGAAAGCTTTCGCATTCTAGACTAATCCTGAAGATCTTCAACTCCCTCGGTAGGGCAAAGCAGGAGTTTATTTCCCTGCGACCCGGTGAAGTCCGGATGTACGTCTGCGGCATCACGGTCTACGACTATTGCCACGTGGGGCACGCCCGCATGATGGTCGTATTCGACATGGTGCGGCGCTGGCTGCTCGCCAGTGGGTACCGCGTTACCTATGTGCGCAATATCACGGACATCGACGACAAGATCATCCGCCGCGCGCGAGAGAACGGCGAGCCGATCGAAGCCCTGACCGCGCGCTTCATCCGTGCGATGGACGAGGACTTCGTCGCGCTCGGGGTGGAGAAGCCAGACCACGAGCCGCGCGCCACCGCCTACGTCGAGGAGATGAAGGAGATCATCGGCCGCCTGCAGGCGAAGCAGCTCGCCTACCAGTCCGCGAGCGGCGACGTGAACTACGCGGTGCGCCGCTTCCCGGGCTACGGCAAGCTCTCGGGGAAATCCATCGACGAGCTGCGGGCCGGCGAGCGGGTCGACGTCGACCGCTCGAAGGAGGATGCGCTCGACTTCGTGCTGTGGAAGCGTTCCAAGCCCGACGAGCCGAAGTGGCCCTCGCCGTGGGGCGACGGCCGGCCCGGCTGGCATATCGAGTGCTCGGCGATGAGCGCCAAGCTGCTCGGCGAGCACTTCGACATCCACGGCGGCGGCGAGGACCTGCAGTTCCCGCACCACGAGAACGAGATCGCGCAGTCCGAGGGCGCCATGGGTCCGCAGTCGGCCGGCAAGTTCGTCAACTACTGGATGCACAACGCCTTCGTGCGCGTCGACGAAGAGAAGATGTCGAAGTCGCTCGGCAACTTCTTCACCGTGCGCGAGGTGCTGAAGAAATACGATCCGGAAGTGGTGCGCTTCTTCATCCTGCGCGCGCATTACCGCAGCCCGCTCAATTATTCCGACGCGCACCTCGACGACGCCAAAGCCGCGCTGACTCGGCTGTATACGGCGTTGAAAGATTCAAATAGCGAAACAGCCCTCGATTGGCAGGAGCCGCATGCGAAACGCTTCAAGGCCGCCATGGACGACGACTTCGGTACGCCCGAAGCTGTCGCGGTGTTGTTCGAACTGGCCCATCGGGTAAACAGCGGCGAAAAGAACCTGGCCGCGCAGCTGAAGGGGCTCGGGGGCGTGCTTGGCCTGCTGCAGCGCGACCCGATGAGCTTTTTACAGGGGCACCCGACCGCCGTTTCAGAGGAGTGGATCCACGCCAAAATCGCCGATCGCGAGGCCGCGCGCAAGCGCAAGGACTATGCAGCGGCCGATCGCATTCGCAAGGCGCTCGCCGACAAGGGCATCGTGCTCGAGGACAAGGACGGCAAAACCACCTGGCGGCGCCAATAGAATAGCGGCATGGCACCGTTCGACCTCGCGCAGCCGCGCACCCTGGAGGAAGCATTCGCGTTACTCGACGCCGAAGGCGCGCGCCCGCTCTCCGGTGGCACCGCGCTCATGCTGATGATGAAGGCCGGCGTGCTCCGGCTCGAGCGCCTGGTATCGCTGAG
Source organism: Burkholderiales bacterium (assembly GCA_035251855.1). GTDB lineage: Bacteria > Pseudomonadota > Gammaproteobacteria > Burkholderiales > SG8-39 > SCGC-AG-212-J23. The sequence goes on from DATFDV010000080.1 coordinate 9,001, forward strand.
AAACCTCGGACTGGACAGGATCGAAGCTCACGGCACCCTGCGCATCGGCGCCATGACCACGCTTTCCACGCTCGAGCGCTCGCCCGAGGTTCGCAAGGGCTGGCCGGTCATTGCGCGAGCGCTGCGCACGTTGTCGAACGTGAGAGTGCGCAACGTCGCCACCGTTGGCGGCGCGCTCGCCCATGCCGATCCGCACATGGACCTGCCGCCGCTGCTGAGCGCGCTCGGCGCCAAGGTGGTCATTCAAGGCAGGAACGGTGAGCGCACCATGGCGGTGGAGGACCTTTACGCGGGCTACCTTGAGAATACTTTGGGAAAAGACTTGATTACGCACGTCGAGATCCCGCCGCTCGGCAAGCGCGGCGCGGCATATCTCAAGTGCACTACGCGCTCAGCGGACGACTGGCCGGCGGTCGGCGTCGCCGTGGTGCTTGGCGAGGAGACGCGCATCTTCGTTTCGGCCGCGACCGATCGGCCGACGCGGATTGCCGATGAAAACGCGCTGACCGGCCTGAAGATCGAAGGCGACCTGCACGGCTCCGCCGCTTACAAGCGGCAACTCCTGAAGGTGTACCTGCGACGGGCGATCGATGAAGCGCGCAACGCAAGCCACTGAGACGCCGCAGGTCGGGCGCTCGGTGCCGCGGCTCGAGTCGTGGCTGAAGGTGACTGGCCGCGCCGAGTACGTCCACAACCTGCGCCTGCCGGGGATGCTGTACGGCAAGATTTTCCGCAGCACCGTGGCGCACGGCCGCATCAAGCGCATCGACACCGCGGCCGCGCAGGCGCTGGCGGGTGTCTACCGCGTGATCACCTCGAAAGAAATCATTCAGCTGATTGCCGAGCCCTATTTCGGCCCCGCCTTTCACGACCAGCCGATCCTCGCCATCGACAAGGTGCGCTACGTCGGCGAGCCGGTCGCGGTGGTGCTGGCCTCCGATCCGCACGTGGCGGAGGAGGCCGTGCACCTCATCACTGCGGAATACGAGGAGCTGCCGGCGGTCTACGGCGAGGTCGAGGCGATGACCTCCAAGGCCATCGTGCACGACGTGCTGCGGCCGGCCGGGACCTTTCCGGATCTCAAGCATCTGAAGGATCGCAAGAACACCAACCTGGCACTGGACTTTCATCTTCGCCGCGGTGACGCGGCCAAAGCGATGAAAAACGCGGCTCGCGTTTTCGAGCACACCTTCACCACCCAGCAGGTGATGCACACGCCGCTCGAGCCGCTGGTCTCGGTCGCCGAATCGACCGAGAGCTCGCTCACCATCCACACCGCCTCGCAGAGCCCGTCTTTCGTGCGCATCGAGATCGCGCGGCTGCTCGGCTGGCCGGAGAACCGGGTGCGCGTGCGCGTGCCGTTCCTCGGCGGCGGCTTCGGCGCCAAGCTCTACATCAAGCTCGAGGCGCTCGTCAGCGTTCTTAGCCTTTTGACGAAACGACCCGTCAAAGTGTCGCTCACGATGGAGGAACAGTTCTTCACCATCACCAAGCACGCCAGCACCTTCCGCATCAAAAGCGGCGTGGCGCCGGACGGCCGCATCGTGGCGCGCGAGTGCGAGGTGTGGTGGAACGGCGGCGCGTACGCCGACATCGGCCCGCGCGTCACGCAGAAGTCGGGCTTCACCGCGCCGGGCCCGTACGACATCGAGCACGTCGCCGTCGACTCGTACTCCCTCTATACCAACCTGCCGCCGGCCGGTGCGCTTCGCGGCTTCGGCATCCCGCAGCTGGTCTGGGCCTACGAGGGCCACACCGACCTGATGGCGCGCGAGCTGGGCATCGACCCGATCGAATTCCGCCGCCGCAACCTGCTGCGCGAGGGCCGGCCGCAGGCCACCGGCACCGTAATGAAGGACGCGGCGACGGAGAAGGTTCTGGAACGAATCTCGGCTCTGCTCGACTGGGGAAAGCCATTCGACCGCGGAACCGGCACGGTCAAGAAAGGCCGCGGCATCGCCATCGGCTTCAAGGCGTGCGTCTCGCCGACGACCTCGCTCGCCGCGGTCAACGTCAACGCCGACGGCAGCTGCATCGTCTACTGCAGCACCGCGGACATGGGGCAGGGCTCCGATACCGCGATGGCGCAGATCGCCGGCGAGGTGCTGCACATGGCCGCCGAGTCGATCACGGTGGTGCACTCCGACACCGACGTCACGCCTTACGACATGGCCACGCTCGGCTCGCGCTCGCTGTTCCATATGGGAAACGCGGTGAAGCTGGCCGCCGAGGATGCCCGGAACAAGCTCGATGTCCTCAGGAAGGAGCTCAATCTTGCCGCCGACTGCCCGGTTTCCGACATTTTCAAAAAGAAGTACGGCATGCAGGCGGGGAACGTCACCGGCGCCGGAAGCTACATCCCGGCGTACAAGTCGCCCGATGCCAATGGGCTCACCGACAACGCGACGCCGTTCTGGATGGTCGGCGGCAGCGGCGTCGAGGTCGAGGTCGACACCGAGACGGGCAAGGTGCGCGTCACGCGGCTGGTCAACGTCGCCGACGTCGGTACGCCGATCAATCCGAAGATCGTCGAGACGCAGATCTCCGGCGCCGCCATCATGCAGCTCGGCTTCACACTGCACGAAAAGATGGAATTCGATGCCCAGGGGCAGCTGCGCAACGCCTCGTTCGCCGAGTACAAGATTCCGGGGCTGCTCGACCTGCCCGGGACCATGGTCAACGAAGCGGTAATGGCCGAGCAGAAGAGCGGCCCCTTCGGCGGCAAGGGCGTCGGTGAGTCCGGCACCTTCGGCGTCTCGCCGGCGATCGCCAACGCGATCCATGATGCGGTCGGCGTGCGGCTCACCTCGCTGCCGCTCAAGGCAGAGGACATCTGGGAGAAGCTGAAGTGAGGCGCGAGATCCGTTTCCGCCTCAACGGCGAGGCCGTGTCGGCGCAGGTCGCGCCGCACGAGAACCTGGTCGAGGTGCTGCAGCAGAACTTCGGCCTCTACGGCGCGCGCGAAAGCTGCGGGCAGGGCATGTGCGGCTGCTGCACGGTGCTGGTGAACGGCACGGCGGTTTCCGGCTGCCTCTACCTCGCGTCGCTGGCGGAAAACGCGAGCGTCGAAACCGTGGAAGGCACTGGCGAGCCGGATGCGGTGCAGGAGGCCTTCGTCGAGGCGAGCGCGTTCCAGTGCGGCTTCTGCACGCCGGGGTTCATCCTGATGACGCGCCAGCTGCTCGAGGAGCAGCCGGATCCGGACGACGACGCGATCAAGCATTACCTTTCGGGCAACCTGTGCCGCTGCGCGGCCTACCCGGAGATCATTGAAGCGGTTAAGCTGGCCGCGAGAAAACGGAGGAAAGCATGAGGATTCTTCTAGCAGTTCTGGTCTTTGCCTTTTCCACGGTGAACGCCCAGGACTATCCAAGCAAGCCGATCCGCATGCTGGTGCCGTTCGCGCCGGGCGGCGCGGTCGACACTACGGCGCGCGTGCTGGCGCAGGCGATGCAGCAGCGGGTGAACTGGCAGTTCGTGATCGAGAACCGGCCCGGCGGCAACGGCTTCATCGCCACCACCGCGGTCGCGAAAAGCGCGCCCGACGGCTACACGCTGCTGATGGCGCACACCGGCGAGTTCGCGGTCAATCCGGCGCTGTTCGACAACGTGCCCTACGAGCTCGAGCGCGACTTCATGCCGATCACCATGGTCAGCGACGCGCCGATGCTTTATCTCGCCACCGCCAAGGCGCCGTTCAACACCTTCCAGGAGCTGGTGGCGCAGGCGAAGGCCAAGCCCGGCGAGATCACCTTCGGCTCGGCCGGCAACGGCAGCATCAACCATCTCGCCGGCGAGTGGCTGGCGCAGGCGGCCGGCATCCAGCTGCTGCACGTGCCGTACAAGGGCGGCGCGCCCGCGGCCGCCGCGGTAGCGTCCGGCGACGTCCAGTTCGGCGTGATGGCGGCGCCCGGCGCGCTGCCGCACATCAAGTCCGGCCGCGGCAAGGTGATCGGCATCACCACCGCCAAGAAGTCACCGCTCGATCCTTCGTGGGCCACGCCGCGCGACGCCGGCATCCCGGACCTGGACGCCTCGATCTGGGTCGGCCTGTTCGCCCCCAAGGGCACGCCGCAGGCGGTAATCGACAAGGTGAACCAGGAAGTGCGCGCCGCGCTCTCGGACGCCGATGTGAAGCGCCGCTTCGTGGACACCGGCGCGGAAGCGGTCGGCATGACGCCCGCCGAATTCCTGTCGCGCATCAAGGCCGATGCGGAGCGCTATAAGCGGGTGGTGCAGAAAGCCGGCGTCAAGCCCGGCTGAGAAATCGGGGTCAGAGCCCGATTTCCCATAGCAGCTGCTCGAGGCTGCGCGGCAGCTTTGCGGCGAAGACGTCAAAGGCCTCCGGCTCGAGCCATTCCCAGGCGCCCAGGCCGCTGACCGCAATGCCCGCCGCGATGACCAGGATGCCGACCGCGATGCGGGGCGCATAGACCAGGATCCTCCACACCCAGCTGTGGCGTCCAAGCGGGTTCAGGGTCATCAGGATGCCGATGCCGATCAGGAACAATCCGGCCGCCGCCAGCAGCGGTGCCGGGCGGCGCGTCAGGTAGTGCACCGTCGCGTGCCACTGCGCCATGTCGAGCAGGTAGGCCGATACGATGGCGCCCGCGCCGACGACCGATGCCATGAGGCCGACGATCAGCGCCGGCGCGCCAGCATAGTTTTCGTACGCGTCGTCGGCGGGTCGAAAGGGCATGCGGCGCGTGAAAAGAGCCTCGATGCCGCCCAGGGCCATGCCGGCGCCGACGAGGAACACGCCGAGATGAAAGGCCTTGGGAAGCGCGAAGAACTGGCCGGCAATCATCGCCACCACGCCGATGAGCACCGCTGCATATTCGAGGAACGCGATCAGCCGCACTTCGCGGCAGTTTAGATCAGCCTTCGAAGAAGGTTTTGACCTTGTCGAACCAGCCCTTGGCGCGCGGGTTGTGGCGCGCGCTGTCCTGGGCGCTGATGGAGTCGAACTCGCGCAGCAGCTGACGCTGGCGCTCGGTGAGGCTGACCGGCGTCTCGACCACCACGTGGCAGAACAGCTCGCCGGGCTCCTGGCTGCGCACGCCCTTGATGCCCTTGCCCTTGAGGCGGAAGGTCTTGCCGGTCTGGGTCTCGGCCGGGACGCGGATCTTGGCCGAGCCGTCGAGCGTCGGGATCGACACTTCGCCGCCGAGCGCGGCGACGGTGATGGAGATCGGCATCTCGCAGTGCAGGTCGTCGTGGTCGCGCTGGAACACCGGGTGCGGCTTGACGTGCACCTGCACGTAGAGGTCGCCCGGCGGCCCGCCGTTCACGCCCGGCTCGCCTTCGCCCGAGAGCCGCACGCGGTCGCCTTCGTCGACGCCGGCGGGGATCTTCACCGCCAGGGTCTTCTGCAGCTTGACGCGGCCGCTGCCGGAGCAGGCGGCGCACGGGTTGGGAATCACGCTGCCGCTGCCGTGGCAGCGCGGGCAGGTCTGCGCGATGGAGAACGGTCCCTGCGAAACCCGCACCTGCCCGGCGCCGCGGCACGAAGGGCAGGTCGCGGGCTGGGTGCCGGCGCGCGCGCCGCTTCCCTTGCAGGTCTCGCACGCGGCGAGGGCCGGAATGCGGATCTTGGTTTCGTAGCCGTGCGCCGCCTGCTCGAGCGTGAGCTCCAGGTTGTAGCGCAGGTCGGCGCCGCGGAACACGGTGCTGCGCCCGCCGCGGTTGCCGCCGAAGATGTCGCTGAAGATGTCGCTGAAGATGTCGCCGAAGCCGGCGCCGCCGGGACCGCCGCCGGCCTGCGGGTTGACCCCGGCGTGGCCGAACTGGTCGTAGGCGGCGCGCTTCTGCGGCTCGCACAACACCTCGTAGGCTTCCTTCGCCTCCTTGAAGTTCTCTTCGGCCTTGGGATTGTCCGGGTTGCGGTCCGGATGCCATTTCATGGCGAGCCGCCGATAGGCCTTTTTCAGGTCGTCATCGGAGGCGTCCTTGTTGACCCCCAGCACCTCGTAATAATCGCGCTTCGCCATGCTCCCCGCCTAGATAGCAAACGGGCCGCGTTCTGCCACCGCGGCCCGCTGCTGGTTTTCAAAAACCAGACTAGCTTCCAGTCTTCTTGTCCTTCACCTCGGTGAACTCGGCGTCGACGACGTTCTCGTCCTTGTTGCCGGCTTCGCCCTGGGCCTCGCCCTGCGGCTGACCCTGGGCGTTGGCGGCCTGGGCCTGCTGCTCGGCATACATTTTCTGCCCGAGGGTCTGCGCCACCTGCGCCAACGCCTCCACCTTGGCGTCGATCTCGGCCTTGTCCTCCGACTTGAGCACGCCTTCGGCGTCCTTGATCGCGGCCTCGATCTTCTCTTTCTCGCCGGCGTCGAGCTTGTCGCCGTAGTCCTTGAGCGATTTTCTCACGGAGTGCACCAGGGCTTCGGCCTGGTTGCGGGCGTTCACCAGCTCGAGTGTCTTCCGGTCATCCTCGGCGTGGGCTTCCGCGTCCTTCACCATGCGCTGGATCTCCGCCTCGTTCAGGCCGGAGCTCGCCTGGATCTTGATCTTGTTCTCCTTGCCGGTGGCCTTGTCCTTCGCGGTGACGTGCAGGATGCCGTTGGCGTCGATGTCGAAGGTGACCTCGATCTGCGGCATGCCGCGCGGCGCCGGCGGGATGTCGGTCAGGTTGAACTGGCCGAGCGACTTGTTGCCCGAGGCCAGGTCGCGCTCGCCCTGCAGCACGTGGATGGTCACCGCGTTCTGGTTGTCGTCGGCGGTGGAGAACACCTGCTGCGCCTTGGTCGGGATGGTGGTGTTCTTCTGGATCAGCTTGGTCATCACCCCGCCGAGGGTCTCGATGCCGAGCGAGAGCGGCGTGACATCGAGCAGCAGCACGTCCTTGACGTCGCCCTTCAGCACGCCGGCCTGGATCGCGGCGCCCACGGCCACCGCCTCGTCCGGGTTGACGTCCTTGCGCGGCTCCTTGCCGAAGAATTCCTTCACCTTGTCCTGCACCTTCGGCATGCGCGTCTGGCCGCCGACCAGGATCACGTCGTGGGTGTCGCTCACCTTGACGCCGGCATCCTTGATGGCGATGCGGCACGGCTCGATGGTGCGCTCGACCAGCTCCTCGACCAGCGACTCGAACTTGGCGCGGGTCACCTTCATGTTCAGGTGCTTCGGCCCGCTCTGGTCGGCGGTGATGTAGGGCAGGTTGATCTCGGTCTGCTGCGACGAGGACAGCTCGATCTTCGCCTTCTCGGCGGCTTCCTTCAGCCGCTGCAGCGCGAGCACGTCCTTCGACAGGTCGACGCCCTGGTCCTTCCTGAACTCGGTGACGATGTAGTCGATCAGGCGCTGGTCGAAGTCCTCGCCGCCGAGGAACGTGTCGCCGTTGGTGGAGAGCACCTCGAACTGC
>DATFDV010000081.1:0-2957 GCA_035251855.1 Burkholderiales bacterium
GCTGGGCCAACACCGAGTACTGTATAAACGCTCAGTATTGTGGGCCGGTTGACCGGCCCCTGTCAATCTCAAGAAAACCCATTAGGAGACAAGACGATGGCGAAAGTTGCGTTCCTTGGACTCGGCGTCATGGGCTATCCCATGGCGGGCCACCTGCAGAAAAAAGGCGGCCACGACGTCACGGTCTATAACCGCACCGCGGCCAAGGCCCAGCAGTGGGCCAAGGAGTACGGCGGCAAGCATGCCGCGACGCCGCGCGAGGCGGCCAAGGACTGCGATTTCGTCATGATGTGCGTCGGCAACGACGATGACGTGCGCTCGGTGGTCTACGCCGAGCAGGGCGCGCTTGCCGGGATGAGAAAGAACGCCATCCTGGTCGACCACACCACCGCCTCGGCGATCGTCGCCCGGGAGGTTTTTGAAAAAGCCAAATCCCTGGGCGTCGGATTCATCGATGCTCCGGTTTCCGGCGGCCAGGCCGGCGCGGTCAATGGACAACTCGGCATCATGTGCGGCGGGGAGCAGGCCACCTTCGACAAGGCCAAGCCGGTGATCGACGTCTACGCCAAGCTGGCGGCGCTGATCGGCGGCCCGGGCGCCGGGCAGCTCACCAAGATGGTGAATCAGCTGTGCATCGTCGGCATCGCGCAGTCCCTCGCCGAGGCGCTCGCCTTCGCCAAGCGCAATAACCTCGACCTGGAGAAGGTCATTGGCGTGATCTCCAAGGGCGCGGCGCAGTCGTGGCAGATGGAGAACCGCTGGAAGCCGATGAGCGAGCAGAAGGCCGAGGGCTTCGGCTTTGCCATCGAGTGGATGCGCAAGGACATGGGCATCTGCCTGCAGCAGGCAAAGGCCAGCGCGGCGAGCCTGCCGGTCGCGGCGGTGGTCGACCAGTTCTACGCGCGCCTCGAGGCGCGCGGCGGCAAGCGCTGGGACAGCACCTCGGCGCTGATTCAGCTGCTGCTGAAAGACTAGCCCGATCGTGCTGAAAGCACTCAGGCGCATGCTGGAGGCTGCGCCGGCAGATACGCATGCAGTGCCCGCCCATGAGCGCCGCCAGCTGCAGCTCGCCGTGGCGGTGCTGTTGCACGAAGCACGCCGGGCCGACTATGCAGAAGGTGACGAAGAGTCCATTCGCGGGCAGCAGGCGCTCGCCGAGATCTTCGGACTAGGGCCGGATGAAAGTGCAGCGCTGCTCGAAGAGGGCCGCGCACGAGCGCAGCAGCTCAGCAGCTTTTACGCCCCCGTGACGGTCATCAAGCGCGACTTTTCCCTCGAGGAGCGCGTCCGCCTGGTCGAGCACCTGTGGCGCGTGGCGTTCGCCCATGGCGGCCTCGATCCGTACGAAGACCATTACGTGCGCAAGATCGCCCACCTGCTCTATGTCCCTAACACGCAGAGCATGCTGGCGCGCAATCGCGCCCGGTCCTAGGCGATCGACTTCCGGAAGACGAGCAACCGGTTGTTCGCCGGCATGGCGTTGTCTTCGTCGAGGAGGAGTCCGTGTCTGGCGGCGAGTTCGACTATGCCCTCGATATCTCGCAACCCGCTTGCCGGGTCTCGCCCACGCAGCATCGCATCGAAGCGTGCGTTGCTCTCGGACGTGTGGCGGCCGTTGTAATTGAACGGGCCGTAAAGACAAAAGATTTTCAAGGAAACCATCTTCCCGACGGCGCCGAACATTCTCTCGACCTGTGCCCACGACATGATGTGGCAGGTGTTCGCCGAATACACGGCGTCGGCCTGTATGGCGGGCCATGGCTGGTCCACATCCAGCTCGATCGGCGCAGGATCGGCAATCCATTCGCGGATTCCGGGAAGGTGCTCGGCGACATCGCTCGCCTGCCAGACGAGGTGCGGCAACTCCGCGGCGAAATAAGCCGCGTGCTGCCCCGTGCCGGAGCCGATTTCCAGCACGGTGTGGGTTTTGGCAAATACTCTTTTCAACACCGTGAGTATTGGCCCGCGATTGCGTTCGCTCGCCTCGGAGAAGGGCTTCATCGCGCCCGCCGCAGCTTCCACGTTGCCAGCGGGCCGAGCGCCGCGCCCACGCCGAGCGTCACCCACGCCAGTCCCCACGAGCCGCCGGAGGCGTCGAGCGCCCAGCCGAAGACGACCGGGCTGACGACGCCGGCGCCGAAGCCGATCACCGAGCGCACCGCGTAGGCGACGCCGAGGTAATGCGCCGGCACGCTCTCGGCGAGCACCAGCGAGTGCGTCGAGGAGTCGGCGATGCCGGCGAAGTTGTACACGCAGGCGAGGGCGATCAGCAGCGCAAGCGGCAGCGCGATCAGCCAGCCGATCGAGAACGACAGGACCACGCTGACGCACGACCAGGTGAGGATGGTCTGCGTGCGGCCCCAACGGTCGGCCATGGTGCCGCCGGCAATGCTGCCGGCAATGTTGGCGACGTAGGTCAGCGCGGCGAAGGACAGCGCGAGCGCGGCGGGATTCTCGTGCCCGTGGAACACCAGGGCGGCGGTGAGGAACGCCGGCAGCCACGCCCACAGCCCGAGCAACTCCCAGTTGTGGAACGTATAGCCCCAGATGGACAGCATGCCGCGCCGGTTGCGCCAGACCGCGGGCAGCGAGGCCAGCAGCGATTCGCCGGCGGGACGGGCATGCACGGTGTTGGGGGTGGTCCTCAATACGTAAATTCCGAACACCCACGAGATCACCGGCAGCGCCGCGACGACGCCGAGCGCACCGCGCCAGCCGGTGAAATTCATCGCTGCGCCCGCCACCAGGAGGCAGATCGCATATCCCGCGCTCGACCCGGCGATGAGGAACCCCATGGCGCGGCCGCGGCGTGCGCGCTCCACATGGTCGTTGATCAGCGCGAGCGCCGGCGTATAGGTGCCGCCCTGGCACAGGCCGGTGAAGGCGTGCAGCCAGAGCGCCGACCAGAAGCCGTCGGCGAACAGGACGAAGGCCCACGGGCTCAGGCAGGCGGCGAC
>DATFDV010000082.1:0-8329 GCA_035251855.1 Burkholderiales bacterium
GTGCTCGCCGATGCCGGCTTCAAGGCGCTGGAATCGCCGCTGCCGCCGAATCGCCTGCGCGACTACCAGGCGCTGAAGCGCCACGGCGCGCTGCCGATCCTGATGGACGAGGGCATCGTCTCGCCGGTGGAAGCGGAAGAATTCGCCGCGCTCGGCATGTACCACGGCATCGCGATGAAGGTCGCCCGCTGCGGCGGCCTTTGGCCTGCTTTTCAAATAACAAAGTTTCTCGAAAAGCAGAACCTGCTCCTCTTTGCCTCCGGCCTGACCGATCCGGACCTCTCGCTCGCCGCTTCGCTGCACCTCTTCGCCGCGGCGGGGCTCGAGCGGCCGGCGGCGCTCAACGGCCCTCAATATCTCGCCATGACGTTTCGTCCCGTGAAGGACGTGATGCGCGTGCCGCAGGCACCGGGCCTCGGCATCGACATCGAGGAAAGCACGGTGCGATGGCTAAGCTGATCAGGAAGCTCACCCCGCTCGCCGGGGTGCTCGCCTTTCTGCTGGTGTGGGAGATCGCGGTGCCGCTGTTCAAAATGCCGGCGTACCTTCTTCCGCCGCCCAGCGCGATCGTGCTTACCTTCATCGACGAATTCCCGAAGCTCGCCTTCCACGGCTGGGTCACGCTGTACGAGATGCTGCTGGGCTACGCGCTGGCGGTGGCGATCGCCATCCCGCTGGCGATCGCCATCACTTCTTCGGAGCGCTTCGACCGCTTCACCATGCCGACGCTGCTCTTCTTCCAGGTGGTGCCGAAGGTGGCGGTAGCGCCGCTGTTCCTGGTCTGGTTTGGGGTCGGCGCCCTGCCCAAGGTGCTGGTCGCGTTCCTGATCTCGTTCTTCCCCATCGTGATCGACGCCGCCGTCGGCCTGCGCTCGATGTCGGCGGAAATGAGGGACCTCGCGCGCTCGATGGGCGCCAGCCGGTGGCAGGTGTTCGCGCAGTTCCGCCTGCCCACCAGCCTGCCCTATCTGTTCAGCGGCCTGAAGGTGGCGGCGACCCTGGCGGTGGCGGGCGCGGTGGTCGGCGAGTTCGTCGGCGCCGACAAGGGCCTCGGCTACCTGCTGCTGGTCACCAACTCGAATCTCGAGACGGCGCTGATGTTCGCCACCCTGTTCGCTCTGACTTTTATCGGCCTCGCGTTCTTCTACGCGGTGGAATTTCTGGAAGCGCTCCTGATCCCGTGGCACGTGACGCACCGCGTGCGCGAAGAAGGAACCATGTAGTTCATTTTCCTGAGGAGGAAAACCATGCAGCTGTTCAAATGGTCGTTGCTTGCAGCATTGGTGTTCGGGGTGAGCGCCCCGGTAAGTGCACAACAGAAGTTTCCGTTCCGTCTCAACTGGACGCTGTACGGCGAGCACGCGCCCTTTTTCGTCGCGCGCGACAAGGGTTTTTACCGCGCCGAGGGGCTCGAGGTCGAGATCCAGGAAGGCAGCGGCTCGACCACGGTGTCGCAGCTCGTCGCCAACGCCACCAGCCCGGTGGCCTACGTCGACGCGGCGACCATGATGCGCGGCGTCGGCGCCGGCATGCCGATCAAGGCGGTCGGCGTCACGCTGCAGCAGAGCCCGATGTCGTTCATCTACCGCGCCGACGCGCCGCGGCCGACCAAGATCTCCGAGATCAAGGGCAGCCGCATCGCCATCACCGCGGGCGACGCCAGCCTCGCGATCTTCACCGCGTTCCTCGGCAAGCTCGGCATGAAGCTCGACGACGTGCAGATGATCACCGTGGCGAACCCGGCGTCCAAGGAGCAGGCGGTGCTCAACAAGCAGGCCGACGCGCTGCTCGGCTACTTCATGGACCAGGGCCCGCGCATGCAGCTGCAGACCGGCGTGAAGATGGGCTGGACGCGCCTCTACGACATGGCGGGGGTCACCACCCTGTCGAGCGCGATCATCGCCAACAACGACTGGATGAAGGACGCGAAGAACCAGGACGCGCTGCGCCGCTTCCTGCGCGCCACCCAGCGCGGCTGGCAGTACAGCTTCGAGCACCGCGCCGAGGCCGCCGAGATCTTCCGCAAGGCGGCGCCGGTCTTCACGCAGGAAATCGCGCTGCTCGAGGTCGACGGCACCATGTCGATCATCCGCACCGAGCGCACCAAGGGCAAGCCGATCGCCTGGTCCGACGCCGGCGACTGGAAGGACAGCCAGGAATTGCTGGAGAAGTTCGCCAAGCTCAAGCCGCAGCCCGATGTGAACGTGTACTACACCAACAGCTTCCTGTCCGAGCCGCCGTACATGCCAAAGAAGTGACCCATCCGTATATCCGGCTGCGCGGGGTCGGCAAGACCTACGAGACCAAGGACGGCCCGGTCGATGCGTGTGGCGATATCAACCTGGATATCCGCCAGTCGGAGTTCGTCGCCATCGTCGGGCCGAGCGGCTGCGGCAAGACCACCATCCTCAAGATGGTGGCCGGCCTGGTGCCGTACACGGCCGGCGAGATCACCGTCGGCGAAAAGCGCGTCGACCGGCCGCTGACCGAGGTCGGCATCGTGTTCCAGGAGTCGATCCTCCTCGACTGGCGCGACGTGCTGTCCAACGTGCTGCTGCAGGTCGACATCCGCGGCATGGCGCGCGCCACCTACGAGCCGGTGGCGAGCCACCTGCTGCGCTCGACCGGGCTCGAAGGCTTCGAGCGCAAGAAGCCCTACGAGCTCTCCGGCGGCATGCGCCAGCGCGTCTCGATCTGCCGCGCCCTGGTGCATGACCCGCCGCTCCTCCTGATGGACGAGCCGTTCGGCGCGCTCGACGCCCTCACGCGCGAGCAGATCTCGATGGATATCCAGCGCGTGTGGATGGAGAAGCGCAAGACCGCGATCCACATCACGCACAGCATCCCCGAGGCGGTGCTGCTCGCCGACCGGGTGGTGGTGATGGGCCCGCGCCCCGGACGCATCGTCGAGATCCTGGAGATCGACCTGCCGCGCCCGCGGCGCCTCGACCGGCTGCCGGCCCGCTTCAACGACTACGCCGGGCGGATCCGCGACATCTTCAAGGCCAAGGGCGTGCTGGCGATGGACTGAGATGAAGTTTTCAATCAAGGAAATCTCCTTCTTCGAGCGCGACGTGCGGCTGCGCATGCCGTTCCGCTTCGGCGTGGTCACGCTGACCGAGGCCCCGCAGGCTTTTGCTCGAATAAAAATTGTTTTGGAAAAGGCAGAGGCGGAGGGCGCGTCCGCAGAGCTGCTGGCGCCGAAATGGTTCGACAAGAACCCGGCGCTCAGCAACGAAGACAACTTCGAACAGCTGCGCGGTTCCATGCGCAGAGCGCGTGAGGCCTACCTGGCCGGCGGAGAGAACACCGCCTATGGCCATTCGCGTCCGACGGTCGGCCTGGTGGAGAACTTCGGCCCCGCGCTCCTCGACCGGGCGGTGCTCGATGCGCTCTGCCGGGCCCTCGGCATCTCCTTCTGCGAGGCGATCTGCAAGAATGTCGTCGGCCTGGACCTTCCTTCGCAGTTTCTCGAAACGCTGAAACCAGCCGCGCGCATTGCCGCGCGCCACACCGTCGGGCTGGTCGACCCGATCACCTCGCTCGATAACAAGACGCCAGTGAACGATGGCTTGCCTGAAACGCTCGAAGAGGTCATTGCGCGCTACGGCCATCGGTGGTTCAAGCTCAAGGTGGGTGGCGATGCGAAGACGGACGTCGAGCGATTGAGCGCTATTGCGGCGGTACTGGACCGGATTCCTGAGCCCTACCACGTATCGCTCGACGGCAACGAGCAGTACGCGGAGGCGGACGCCGTCATCGATCTCTTGAACAGAATCGAGAACAAACGCCTGGCCTCGAGCATCGTGTTCATCGAGCAGCCGATCAAGCGGCAGAACGCCCTGGCCGCCGACATCTCGCGCCTGGCCCAGCTCAAGCCGGTGATCATCGACGAGTCGGACGATTCGCTCGACGCTTTCCCGCGCGCGAAGGCGCTAGGCTATCGGGGCGTCTCGTCCAAGACCTGCAAGGGTCTGTACAAGTCGCTGATCAACTCCGCGCGCTGCAAGGCTTGGGGCGAGGGCTATTTCATGACGGGCGAGGACCTCACCATCCAGGCCGGCATCGCGCTGCAGCAGGATCTCGCGCTGGTCTCGCTGCTGGGCCTCACGCATGTCGAGCGCAACGGCCATCATTACGTAAACGGCATGGCCGGGCTCCCCGTCAGGGAACAACAGAGCTTTTTGAAAGAACACCAAGACCTGTATGAACAAAGCCACGGCGCCGTGCGCCTGCGCATCAAGGGAGGAATGATCCAGATGAAATCGCTCGATTGCCCCGGCTTCGCCAGCCGCGCCATGCCCGAATGGGACGCCATGCGGAGAATGCCGTGAGCGAAAAGCGTCTCGGCATCATCATGCACGGCGTCACCGGGCGCATGGGCATGAACCAGCACCTGATCCGCTCGATCCTCGAGATCCGCAAGCAGGGCGGCGTCGCGCTCAAGGACGGCACGCGGGTGATGCCGGATCCGCTTCTGGTCGGGCGCAATGCGGCCAAGGTCGAGGCGCTGGCGAAGAGGCACGGGGTGGAACGCTGGACGACCGACCTCAACAAGGCCCTCCAGTCCCCGGATGAAATCTTCTTCGATGCTGCGTCCACCCAGCTTCGCCCCAAGCTCCTGAAGCGCGCCATTGCGGCCGGCAAGCATGTCTATTGCGAGAAGCCGGTGTCGACGAACCTGGCCGAGGCGAAGGACCTCTACGCCGCGGCGAAGAAGGCGCGCATCAAGCATGGCGTGGTGCAGGACAAGCTGTGGCTGCCGGGGTTGCTGAAGCTGCAGAAGCTGCGCGAGCAAGGATTCTTCGGTCGCATCCTCTCGGTGCGCGGGGAGTTCGGCTACTGGGTATTCGAGGGCGACCGCGTTCCTGCGCAGCGCCCATCCTGGAACTACCGCAAGCAGGACGGCGGCGGCATCATCCTCGACATGCTGTGCCACTGGCGCTACGTGCTCGACAACCTGTTCGGCGAGGTGAAGGCGGTGAGCTGCCTCGGCGCCACGCACATCCCGTACCGCTGGGACGAGAACGGCAAGAAGTACAAGGCCACCGCGGACGATGCGGCGTACGCGACTTTTCAGCTCGCAGGCGGGGTGGTGGCGCATTTCAATTCGTCCTGGGATGTCCGCGTGCGCCGCGACGACCTGCTGACGCTGCAGGTCGACGGCACCCAAGGCAGCGCCGTAGCAGGTTTAAGAAGTTGTCGCACCCAGTCGTACGCGGATACTCCGAAGCCGGTGTGGAACCCGGACATTCCACAGCCGATCGATTTCTTCCAGGGCTGGCGCGAAGTGCCGGATGAAACCACCGACAATGCATTCAAGGTGCAATGGGAGCTCTTTCTCAAGCACGTCGCCGGCGAGGGCAAGTTCCGCTGGAACCTCCTCGAGGCGGCGAAAGGCGTGCAGCTCGCCGAGCTGGGGCTGAAGAGCTGGAAGCAGAAGAAGTGGCTGGACGTGCCGAGGCTAAAGCCATGAAACGCGACCGCATCCTGACGATCAAGCTGCCGTCTCCCGGCGGGCTGGAGGAATTTCCGATCCACGAGCCGCGCCAGTTCGAGCGGCCGCAAAAGCCCTTCACGCGCAAAGCGCTGGCCGCGGCGCATGTCGTCGCCGATCCGCTGTCGGCGAAGGACCCCTGGCTGGACGCCGCCATCGACTGGGACGCGACCCTCGCCTACCGGCGCCACCTCTGGTCTTGGGGCTTCGGCGTGGCCGAGGCAATGGATACCGCGCAACGCGGCATGGGGCTCGACTGGACCAATTCCCTGGAACTGGTGCGCCGCTCGATCCAGGCCGCCGGCAAGGGCGACGCAGTGGCGAGCGGCGCCGGCACCGACCACCTGCCGCCGGGCACGCATTCGATCGAAGAAATCGTCGCCGCCTACGAAAAGCAATGCGCGGCGATCGAGAAGCTCGGCGGCCGCATCATCCTGATGGCCAGCCGCGCACTGGCCGCCTCGGCGAAATCACCCGAGGACTATGCTCGCGTCTACGACCGCATCCTCTCGCAGGTGAAGGAGCCGGTGATCATCCACTGGCTCGGCGAGATGTTCGACCCCGCCCTGGAAGGATATTGGGGCAGGAAGGATCACCTGGCGGCAATGGACATTTGCCTTTCGGTTTTAAAGAAGAACGCTTCCAAAGTGGATGGGATCAAGGTGTCCCTCCTCGACAAGGACAAGGAGGTCGTCATGCGCCGCAAATTGCCGAAAGGCGTGCGCATGTACACCGGCGACGACTTCAATTTCGCCGAGCTGATCGAGGGCGATGCGCAGGGGCATTCCGATGCGCTGCTCGGAATCTTCGACTCGATTGCGCCGGCGGCATCGCAAGCGCTGACGCACCTTGCGGAAAGCAATCTTTCGGAATATCACGGGGTACTCGCGCCGACGGTGCCGCTGTCGCGCCACATCTTCAAGGCGCCGACGCGCTTCTACAAGACCGGCGTGGTGTTCATGGCGTGGCTCAACGGCCACCAGGACCACTTCGTGATGGTCGGCGGCCAGCAGTCGGCGCGCAACGTCCTGCACCTCGCGGAGCTTTTCCGCCTGGCCGATGCCGCCGGGCTGCTCGCCGACCCGCCGCTCGCCTGCGCGCGCATGAAGCACCTCCTGGCGACGCACGGATGCACCTAAGAAAGCTCGGCGCCTTCGGTGCGGAAGCCGACCAGATCAGCCCGGATTTCCGGCAGGTCTGGGACGCATTCTTCTCCTCCCAAGTGCTGGTTTTCCGCGCGCAGAAGTTCACGCCCGCCGGATTCCTCGCGTTTGCGAGGAATTTCGGCAGGCCGGAGCCGCACGTCATCGACCAGTTTCATCACCCCGAGCACGCGGACATCCTGATCCTTTCCAACGTGGAGAGGGACGGCCAGCCGACCGGCCTTGCCGATGCCGGGACCTACTTCCACACCGATTACTCGTACCTCGAGGTCCCGGCCCGGTGCACGACGCTGTACTCGATCCAGGTGCCGAGCAAGGGCGGCGATACGCTGTTTGCGGACCAGTACGCTGCGTATGACGGTCTAAGCGAATCGATGAAGAAGCGCATCGAGGGGCTTGTTGCACTGCATCACTACGGCAATCGTGATGACCAGGACAAGCGCTCACGCACCGTGGCTTCCGTGCTGAACGACGAGCAGGAAGCCAGGATGGCCTGGGTAAAGCACAAGGTGGCCCGCCGTCATCCGATCACCGGGCGGACCGCGCTCTATGCGGTCTCGGGCAGCTCGTTCCGCATCGAGGGCATGCCCGACGACGAGGCGGTCGCTCTGCTCGACGAGCTCAAGCGCCACGCCACGCAGGAGAAGTACCAGCTGCGCCTGAAATACGGCGTCGGCGACGTTGTTATCTGGGACAATGCATCGTTGCTGCATTCGGCGACGCTGATCGATCCAAACGATCCGCGCACGCTGTGGCGCATCACCATAAAAGAGGAGAGGAAATCATGAAGAGATTCGTATTTGCGGCGCTCGTCGCCGCCTTTGCCCTGCCCGTTTCGGCCCAAACCACCCTGCACGGCGCCTCGCAGTTCAACGACGACCACGCCTTCACCAAGGCGATGGTCAAGTTCGAGGAGCTGATGAAGAAGTATTCCGGCGGAAAATCGCTCAGCTTCGTGCTGCACAAGAACAGCGAGCTCGGCCTGGAGAAGCAGTATTTCGAGTACATGGCGCAGGGCAAGGCGGTGGACTACGCGATCGTCTCGCCGGCGCACATGTCGACCTTCTCCAAGGCGGCGCCGTTCATCGACGCGCCGTTCCTGTTCCGGGACCTCGCGCACTGGAACAAGGTGCTCGACGCCGACATCCTCAAGCCGGTGGCCGACGAGATCGCCAAGAAGGCCGACGTAATGCTGATCGGCTACGCCGGCGGCGGCACGCGCAACATCTTCGTCAACAAGCCGGTGAAGAACCTCGCCGACATCAAGGGCCTCAAGGTGCGGGTGCAGGGCGCGCCGATCTGGAGCAAGACCTTCCAGGCGACCGGCATGGCGCCCACCGTGATCGCCTACAACGAGGTCTACAACGCGATCCAGAACGGCGTCATCGCCGCGGGCGAGAACGAGGCCGCCGGCGTCGAGCAGATGAAGTTCTACGAGGTGGCGCCGCACCTGGCGATGACGCAGCACGCGATCACCATCCGGCCGCTGTGCTTCTCGGGCAAGACCTTCAAGAAGCTGGACAAGAACCTGCAGGCCGCGGTGCTGAAGGCCGGCAAGGAAGCCGGCGCTTACGGCCGCAAGATCGAGTCGAGCGAGGACGAGGAAAAGCTGGTGAAGCTCGAGAAGGAGGGCAAGCTCAAGCGGGTGCCGTTCTCCGACCGCGCGCAG
>DATFDV010000083.1:0-5702 GCA_035251855.1 Burkholderiales bacterium
TCGCGCGGCTCCGAGATGATCGAGGCGATGAAGAAGCTCGACCTGATGGTGGT
Organism: Burkholderiales bacterium; assembly: GCA_035251855.1. GTDB lineage: Bacteria > Pseudomonadota > Gammaproteobacteria > Burkholderiales > SG8-39 > SCGC-AG-212-J23. Next base: position 54 of record DATFDV010000083.1, read on the forward strand.
GCTCGATCCGTATCCGTCGGCGAGCGCGGCGATGTTCGCCAAGGTGCGCAAGGACGGCGCCTACCTGCTGCCGGCCGCGACCCAGTTCGAGACCGAGGGCTCGGTGACGGCTTCGAACCGCTCGCTGCAATGGCGCGAGCGCGTGATCGAGCCGCTGTTCGAGTCGCGCACCGACCAGATGATCATGTACCAGCTCGCGCAGAAGCTCGGCTTCGGCGACCAGTTCGTCGGCAAGAAGGACGGCAAGGCCGACCACATCCGCCTGGTGAAGGGCAAGGGCGGCATGGACGAGCCCTCGATGGAAGACACGCTGCGGAACGAGATCAACGCCGGCACCTGGACCATCGGCTACACCGGCCAGTCGCCCGAGCGCATCCAGGCGCACATGAGGAACATGCACGTCTTCGACGTGAAGACGACGCGCGCGAGGGGCGGCAAGGACGCGAAGACCGGATATGACCTGACCGGCGACTACTTCGGCCTGCCGTGGCCGTGCTACGGGCACGCGAAGATCAAGCACCCGGGCACGCCGCTGCTGTACGACACCCACAAGCACCCGATGGACGGCGGCCACGCCTTCCGCGCGCTGTTCGGCGTGGAGAAGGACGGCGTCAACCTGCTCGCCGAGGACGGCATCCATCCCAAGGGCGGCGACATCACCACCGGCTATCCGCAGTTCGACCACGTGCTGCTGAAGAAGCTGGGCTGGTGGGACGAGCTGACCGACGAGGAGAAGGCCGCCGCCGAGGGCAAGACCTGGGCGAACGACCTCTCGGGCGGGATCCAGCGCGTCGCCATGAAGCACGGCTGCAGCCCGTTCGGCAATGCGAAGGCCCGCGCCGTGGTGTGGAACTGGCCGGACGCGATTCCCCAGCACCGCGAGCCGCTTTTCAGCCCGCGGCCGGAATTCGTCGAGAAGTACCCGACGCACGACGACGTCAAGGTGCTCTGGCGGCTGCCGACCCTCTTCAAGTCGGTGCAGCAGGCCGCGGTGAAGGAGGAAGTGCACAAGAAATTCCCGCTGGTGCTCACCAGCGGCCGCCTGGTCGAGTACGAGGGCGGCGGCGAGGAGACGCGCTCCAACCCGTGGCTCGCCGAGCTGATGCAGGACAACTTCGTGGAGATCAACCCGAAGACCGCGGCCGACCGCGGCATCCGCAACGGCGAATACGTCTGGGTCAGCACGCCGGGCAAGAACCCGGGCGGCGGCAACGTGCGCCTCAAGGTGAAGGCCAAGGTCACCGAGGGCGTCGGACCGGACACCTGCTTCATCCCGTTCCACTTTTCGGGCTGGTGGCAGGGCGAGGACATGCTGCCCTACTACCCCGAGGGTTCGGCGCCGATCGTGCGCGGGGAGGCGGTGAATACGGCAACCACGTACGGCTACGACCGGATCACCCTGATGCAGGAAACCAAGACCACGCTTTGCCAAGTGGCGAAGTTCCAGGCCTAAGGAGAAAGAGCCATGGCGAGAATGAAATTCCTGTGCGACGCCGAGCGCTGCATCGAGTGCAACGGCTGCGTCACCGCCTGCAAGAACGAGAACGAGGTGCCCTGGGGCGTGAACCGGCGCCGCGTCGTCACCATCAATGACGGCGTGGTAGGGGCCGAGAAGTCGATCTCGGTCGCCTGCATGCACTGCTCCGACGCGCCCTGCATGGCGGTGTGCCCGGTCGACTGCTTCTACCGCACCGACGACGGCGTGGTGCTGCACGACAAGGACCTGTGCATCGGCTGCGGCTACTGCTTCTACGCCTGCCCGTTCGGCGCGCCGCAATTCCCGCAAGCCGGCGCCTTCGGCCTGCGCGGCAAGATGGACAAGTGCACGTTCTGCGCCGGCGGCCCGGAGACGGACCGCAGCGCCACCGAGTTCCAGAAGTACGGCCGCAACCGCCTGTCCGAGGGCAAGCTGCCGGCGTGCGCGGAGATGTGCTCCACCAAGGCGCTGCTCGGCGGCGACGGCGACGTGATCGCCGACATCTACCGCGAGCGCGTGCTGCGCCGGGGCAAGGGCTCCGAGGTCTGGGGCTGGGGCACCGCCTACGGCCCCGGCAACCCGGGCGCCAAGCCCCCCGCGCAGCAGCAACAGCCTGCGGGCCAGAAGTCATGAGAAAAGCTCTTCTTCTCCTGATCGCCGCGTTCGGCCTTGCGGCCTGCGGCGAGCGCGAGCAGGTGATCGAGCCGGTGTCCGAGAAGCGCTACCAGGGCAAGCGCGACAGCAAGCCTTGGGACAACGAGTCGCCGGTCGTCGAGCTGCGCGGCGGCAAGTGGACCAAGGGCAACCAGGCGAGCTGGGAAGAGCAGATCAAGATCCGGCAGCTGGCGCAGCACGAGCACAAACGCATCTACCAGTAAGGTAGAGCGGCCCTTTTCGAGGAGGCAGCATGAAATTCATCACCGGGCTCTGCCTGGCAGTCCTCGTATCCCTTAGCTGCGCCGCAGTGGCGCAGCAGCAGCCCAGTACGCCGGAACAGGCGCAGCAGCAGCGCCAGACGACGCAACCGGGCAACAATGCCCCGATGTGGCGCGAGGTACAGCGCGGCGACCCGAACTACACCAGCATTCCCGGCCGGGAGATGAACGTGCTGATCCAGCCGCCGGCGCGCTTCCTGGGCCAGGACGTGCGCGTCACTGCCGGCGAGGCATGGCGCCAGTTCCGCAACGGCCCGGTGACGTTCTGGGGCGGCTGGCTGGTGGTGCTGGTGGTGGCGTTGATCGCCGCGTTCTATTTCGTATTCGGCTCGGTGAAGCTGCACGGCGCACCCACCGGGCGGCTGATCCGGCGCTTCAGCTCGGTCGACCAGATCGTGCACTGGACGGTCGCGATCAGCTTCTGCATCCTGGGCCTGTCGGGCCTGATCATGCTGTTCGGCAAGCACGTGCTGCTGCCGGTCTTCGGCTACACGCTGTTCGCCTGGCTGGCCGCGCTCAGCAAGAACCTGCACAATTTCGTCGCGCCGCTGTTCATGGTCTCGGTCGCGGTCTTCGCCATCCTGTTCGTGCGTTACAACCTGCCGCGCGCGTACGACTTCGTCTGGTTCCGCAACGCGCTCGGCTACGTCACCGGCAAGAAGCACGTGGCCTCGGGCAAGTTCAACGGCGGAGAGAAGGTCTGGTTCTGGCTCGGCGTGGTCGGGCTCAGCATCGTGGTCAGCTGGAGCGGCGTGATCCTGCTGTTTCCGAATTTCGACCAGACGCGCGCGGTGATGCAGGACGCCTGGATCTGGCATGCCGGCGCCGCGCTCCTGTACATCACCATGGCGCTCGGCCACATCTACCTCGGCACGCTGGGCGTCGAAGGCGCCTACCAGGCCATGCGCACCGGCTACGTGGACGAGGTGTGGGCGAAAGAGCACCACGAGATCTGGTACAACGACGTCAAGCGGGGCGGCGCGGTCGCGGCGAGCGGGGCGGTTCCGGCCGGCGCTCCGCATATGAAGGAGAAATCATGAAAAAGGCACTCTGCGTACTGCTCGCCGGCCTCGCTGCCGGCATGATCACGGCCTCGCACGCCAAGCTGCCGGCGCCGCCGGCGAAGAGCGACGCCGAGAAGAAAGCCGAGGCCGACAAGGCGGCGGCGGCGAAAGCCAAGGACGCCGAGAGCCTCGGCAAGGCGCAGGACCGCGTCGTGTCCCACTACAAGAAGAACAAGGGCGCTTCGATGGCGCCGGAGAAGAAGGGCGCCAGCAAATGAGGCTTACTTTCGCCATCGCGTTGGGCGCCGCCGCGCTCGTCGGCTGCCAGAGCGCGCCGCAGGAAGAGCCGCGCGCCACCGCGCAGCTCAAGCCGTTGGGCAAGCACAAGGCGTTCGGCGAAGCGACGTTCGACCAGGTGGGGAACAAGGTGCGCGTGGTCGCCTACGTGCAGGGCCTTGCCCCGGGTCGCGAGCACGGCTTCCACATCCACGAGGCCGGCGACTGCAACTCGCCCGACGGCATGAGCGCCAAGGGACACTTCAATCCGTTCGGCAAGCCGCACGGCCACCCGCAGAGCGGCGAGCGCCATGCGGGCGACATGCCGGCGCTGGTCGCGGGCAAGGACGGCCGCGCCAAGATCGACGTCGAGCTCGACACCATCACCATCACCCCCGGCCCGGCGAGCATCGTCGGCCGCGGCCTGATCGTCCACGCCGATCCGGACGACTACAAGACTCAACCGACCGGGAATGCCGGCGCGCGCCTCGCGTGCGCCGTGATCCAGAGAAACTGATCGCTGGAGGAGGAGGCCGAAAGGGCGCGCAAGCGCCCTTTCGTTTTTCCTAGGCGCCTTCGACGATCACCAGCTTGCCCCGGGAAGCGCTCTGCCGCAGCCGGAGAAGCGGCGCGTACTCGGCGGAGTCGTAGAACTTCTCCGCCTGCGCCATAGAGGGAAACTCGAGGACCACCAGGCGCTTGGGCGTCCAGCCGCCCTCCTTGCTTTTCACGTTTCCTCCGCGGACCAGGAACTTGCCGCCGTGCTTCGTTACCACGGCAAGCACCTGCCTGCGGTAGTCCTCGTAGCCGGCGGGGTCGGTGACTTCGATTTCGGCGATTAGGTAAGCAGCCATTTGGCTTCTCCAATGAGCGCGCAGGCGGCGATGACCGGGATGATGCCCGCCTTGTAGCGGAACAGCGCGTACAGCGCAGCCACGCCGAGCAGCGCCGAGAACCACTCGAAGCGCCCGCCCAGCCCTTGCGGCCAGAGCACATGGTAGGCGAAGAAAACGGCCAGGTTGAGCACCACGCCGACCACGGCGGCTGTGATGGCGGTCAGCGGCGCGGTGAATTTCAGGTTGCCGTGCGTGGTTTCGACGAACGGCGCGCCCATGAAGATGAAAAGGAAGGAAGGCAGGAAAGTGAAGAAGGTGGCGACCAGCGCGCCGGCGACGCCCGCCGCCGCCAGCGCCTCGGGACCGAAGACTTCCTTGGTCCAGCCGCCGACGAAGCCGACGAACGCCACCACCATGATGAGGGGCCCGGGAGTCGTTTCGCCGAGCGCCAGACCGTCGATCATCTGCTGCCCGGTAAGCCAGCCGTAGTTCTCGACGCCGCCCTGGTAGACGTACGGCAGCACGGCATAGGCGCCGCCGAACGTCAGCATCGCAGCCTTGGTGAAGAACCACGCCATCTGCGTGAGCGTGCCCTGCCAGCCGAAAGCGCCCGCCAGCAGCGCCAGCGTCGTGCCCCATATTGCGAGCCCGGCCGCGGTGTACGCGGCCAGCTTGCGCCAGGAAAAGAGTGCGTGCGGCGGCGTCGGCGTGTCGTCGTCGATCAGCGCCGGCCCGTAACCGGCCTTCGCCGCGCCGTGCTGCCCGGCGATCGAGAAAGTGGTGGGGGCCAGGCGGCCGCCGAAATAGCCGATGACGAGCGCGCTGATGACGATGGCGGGAAAGGGCACGTCGAGCGCGAAGATCGCCACGAAAGCCGCGGCGGCGATCGCCCACATCCAGCCGTTCTTGAGCGCCCGCGAGCCGATGCGATGCGCGGCCGCGATCACGATTGCCACCACCGCCGGCTTGATGCCGTAGAAAAGGCCGGCGACCACGGGCACATTGCCGTAAGCGAGGTAGATCCACGACAGCGCGATCAGCATAAATACCGAGGGCAGGACGAACAGGCCGCCGGCCACGATACCGCCCCAGAAGCGGTGCATCATCCAGCCGATGTAGGT
>DATFDV010000084.1:0-4065 GCA_035251855.1 Burkholderiales bacterium
AGCGCGGAGCAGCTCGGCGCGAAGGCCGAGTGAATCAAACGACGTGGTAATGACTTTCTCCTGCAATCAACCTGGGAAGGAGGACCCTTCGACCGGTTCAGGCAGATGCGTTTTAGCTCTTATTGAGCGATCCAGGGTGGACCGCTGAAACGACTGAGACGCTAACCGGAAATACGCGTAACAGAAAGCTTGGACTGCATTGTACTACGGAAGCGCCCTCAGTGGCGGTGATGGTGCCTTTCCGGACGTTCCGGGCGCTCCGGACGATGCGGCCGCTCGATCTTCTCCGGTCGGTGAACCCGCTCCGGACGCTCGAACTTCGCGCGCTGGAACTCGGGCCGGTGGTGGTGGTGCTTCACGTCGGGCTTGCCGTGGTGCTTCCAGTCGGGCTTGTGCTCGGGCTTGTAATGCGCGTGGTTCCGGTGATCGTGCCGGTCGCCGTGGTTACGATCGTGATGCTTGCGATCGTGCCTCCACTCATGTTTGGAATCGTGGTTGTCATGCTTGTGCTCGTGCTTCACGTGTTTCCGGTGGTGGTGCCGGTCGTCGTCATCGTCACGATGATGCCTGGCGTGCTTGTGGTGATGCTTGTCGTCATCATGCTCTCCGCGCGCGCGCCCGTGGCCTTTCACGTCGCCCACTTTGACGCCCAGCTTGTGCGCCACCTGGCCCCATCCCATGCCGCTCGCGCGCAGCTTGAGCACGCCAGGAAGCGTGACCCGCTGTCCCGACTTCGTAGTGACTGTGCCGCCGTTGAGGGCGGCCTTGATCTGCTCGGGCGTGGGCTTGTGGATGCCGTGCTCGGCAAGCGATGCCTTCGCCAGGCCTAGGGCCAGATCGACGTTGCCATAGCCCAAGTTGTCGGTGGCCGGCTTGAACTTCGTTGTCCGGCCGCCGCTGGAGAGCTCGATTTCGGAATCGTTGCGCAGGCCCTCGACCAGCTCGCGGGCGTTCCGGTCGGAGCCGGCGAAGCGGTCGTACTTTTCGATCAGCTGGTTCTCCGGCCGATGATTGCTGTGATGCCGGTCGTGCCAGTTCTCGCCATAAGGCAGCGCCTGTAGCGGCAAGGCGAGCAGGGAAGCTCCGAAGGCGGCGAGGGCAGGGTGCTTCAGCATATACGGCGGCTCCTTTGACTACTCCGATGCTATGTGCGCTACGGTCGGCGCAGCAAGCGGCCGCATGGACTCGTGAGCAGTCCGAAGGAACTATTTTCTATGGGTGCTTGAGCGTCTGCGAGGCGACAAGGCGCTTGCCGTCATAGACGTCGACGTGCACCTCGTAGCGGTCCTGCGCCCTCACGCTCAGCGCGACTTGCGATAGCGACGCCTTGCCGTCGTCGCCCACGGTGACGTTGCCGCTCTGGCGCGAGTTGCTGTTGCCGGAGCGGCCGGTGCGGGTGGTGATTACGTCGTAGCGCAGGTTCGCGCCAGCCGGGGCGGTGACGACCGGCGCGACCTTGAGCGTGCCGTCCCGCGCCTCGGCGCCGAGCGAAAGGTCGTATCCCGGCGCGTCCGCCAGGGCAGTCGAAGAAAGCAAAAACAGGAAAAAGGCGAGGCTGCGCATGCCTTCACGGCTTGCAATTTGCGGGCCTCGCTGCCAGCGTGGGTAATTCGTTCAGCGCGAGCGCGGCGAGCACGATCATTCCGCCAAGGAGCGTCGAGCCTGCGGGCACCTCGCCCGCGCCGAGCCATGCCCAGAGCGGGCCCAGCACTACCTCGAGCAGTCCAAGGAGTGCGATTTCGGGCGCGAGAAGCGCGCGGCTTGCGAGGACGAGGAGCATGCACGGCACGCCGAGCTGAAACACGCCGAGGAATGCCAGCAACGCCAGATCCCTTGGCGTCCCGGTGAAAGGCAAGGCAAAGGGCAGGGCGATCAGGCACGAGAGCGCGCCGCCGAGCATGACCGCGGGAATCAGGTCGAGCTTGGCCGCGCTGGCGCGCAGCACCACGACGTTGACGGCCGACGCCACGGGAATCACGAAGGCGATCGCCATTCCCAGGTAGTGCGCCTCCAGCGAAGCGCCGAACATCCACGCGATGCCGATCGCCGCCGCGCCGGCGGCGAGCCAGGTGCGAAGCGGCACCGGATCCTTCAGGAACATGCTCGCGAAAAGCGCGGTCAGCAGGGGGCTGACGCTCATCACGACCAGCGCGTTGGCCGTGCTCGTCAGGGACAGGGCGAAGAGGAACGCGGTGAACATGATCGCCCACATCAGCCCGGAGATCAGGCCGGGCACGCCGGCGTCGCGCACCGCTTTCCAGGGATTGGTTTTCTGAAGCAGCAAAAATGAAAAGACGAACGCAAACGCGAACACGCTGCGCCAGAACACCTGCTCGACGGGCTGCGCGCTCTGGATATGGCGCGTCACCACGCCGGCGCTGCTCCACAGCACGGGTGCGGCGATCATCAGCGCCAGGCCGGCGGCGCGGCTCAAAGGTTTCAGGCGGCCTTTCGCTCGGCCAGGAAGCCCTTCAGCGCAGCCGCGGTGTGGCCGGCGGCCATTGCTTCGGGAATGCCCTGATAGACCACCTTGCCGCCGCCGTCGCCGCCCTCGGGGCCGAGATCCACGATCCAGTCGGCTTCGGCGATGACGTCCAGGTTGTGCTCGATCACCAGCACCGTGTTGCCGGCGTCGACCAGGCGGTGCAGCACGCGGATCAGCTTCTCCACATCCGCCATGTGCAGCCCGACCGTGGGCTCGTCGAGGACGTAGAGTGTCTTCACCTCGGACCTTTTCGCCAGCTCATAGACCAGCTTGATGCGCTGCGCCTCGCCGCCCGACAGCGTCGGGCTCTGCTGCCCCAGCGTCAGATAGCCCAGGCCGACATCCTGCAATAGCGTGAGGCAGCGGTGGATCGACGGATGGGCGGCGAAAAACTCCACCGCCTCGTCGACGTTCATCGCCAGCACCTCGCCCACCGTCTTGCCGCGCAGGCGCACCTGCAGGGTCTCCGGATTGAAGCGCGCGCCGCCGCAGGCTTCGCAGGTGACGCGCACGTCGGGCAGGAAGGACATCTCGATCTTCTTTATGCCCTGGCCTTCGCAGCCCTCGCAGCGCCCGCCGGAGGTATTGAACGAGAAGCGGCTCGCGCTCCAGCCGCGCATGCGCGCTTCGGTGGTGTCGGCGAACAGCTTGCGGATGTTGTCCCAGAAGCCGACGTAGGTGGCCGGGCACGAGCGCGGCGTCTTGCCGATCGGCGTCTGGTCCACTTCCAGCACGCGCTCGACGGTTTCGCGCCCCTTGATCGATTTGCAGCCCACCGGACGTTTCTCCACCAGGCTGGTGAACAGCACGTCCCTTGCCAGCGTCGACTTGCCCGAGCCCGACACGCCGGTCACCGCGACCAGCCGGCCCAGCGGGATGCGCACGTCCGCGCTCTTCAGGTTGTGCAGGCTCGCCTTTTGCACTTCCAGGCAATCATTCTTGCGGGAGATGGGGCGTCGCGGCTGCAGCGGATGTTGCAGGGGACGACTCAAAAACCGTCCCGTCAGCGATGCCGGATTCGCCATCAGCTCCTCCGCGTCGCCCTCGGCCACCACGTAGCCGCCGAGCTTGCCGGCGCCGGGGCCGAGGTCGACCACGTGCTGCGCGCGGCGGATCGTGTCCTCGTCGTGCTCGACCACCACCAGCGAGTTGCCCTTCGCGCCGAGCTTCTCGAGCACGTCGAGCAGGATCTGGTTGTCGCGGTGGTGCAGGCCGATGGTCGGCTCGTCGAGGATGTAGCACACGCCGCGCAGATTGCTTCCTAATTGGGCAGCCAATCTGATCCGCTGCGCTTCGCCGCCGGAGAGCGTCGGCGCCGAGCGGTCGAGCGTGAGGTAGCCCAGACCGACTTCGCCGAGGAAGCCCAGGCGCGAGTTGAGCTCGGAGACGATGTCGCGGGCAATTTCCTGTGCCCGTCCGCTGAGGCTTATCGAGTCAAACAAAGCCTTCAACTGCTTGATCGGCTGCCCCGCGTACTCGGCAATGCTCTTGCCCTGCCAGCGCACCGCGAGCGCTTCCTTGTTCAGCCGCCGGCCCTCGCATTCGGGGCAGGCGTCCTCGATCTCGAGCCATTCGATCCA
>DATFDV010000085.1:0-14678 GCA_035251855.1 Burkholderiales bacterium
ACGAACTTGCCGTCGTTCACCGCGCGCCGGCCGAACGTAGACTCGGCCATGCCCGTGCGCCGGCAGAAATCCGAGATGCTGCCCAGCAGGCTGCCGCCAACGGCGACTTCCATCACTCCTCCTGCGCTAATAGTGGGCACGGCCGTTGTGGGATGACAACCACATAGCGTTATGGGAAGTATCCCACAATGAATAAACAAGCACTTAGCGTACTGGACCTGATCGGCAACACGCCCCTGGTTGAAGTGCGCCGCATGGAAACCGGGCCATGCCGGCTGTTCCTCAAACTCGAAAACCAGAATCCCGGCGGGTCGATCAAGGACCGCGTGGCGTTGGCCATGATCGAGGCGGCGGAGCGCGACGGGCATCTCGGCAAGGGCTCACTGATCCTCGAAGCCACGGCCGGGAACACCGGGCTCGGACTGGCGCTGGTCGCGGCGCAGAAAGGCTATCGGCTGCTCATCGTGGTGCCCGACAAGATGAGCCAGGAAAAAATCTTCCACCTGAAGGCGATGGGTGCCGAAGTGGTGCTGACGCGCTCCGATGTCCACAAGGGGCACCCGGAGTATTACCAGGACATGGCGGCGCGCCTCGCGCGCGAGAAGGGCGCCTTCTACGTCAACCAGTTCGGCAACCCGGCGAACCCGAAGGCACACGAGGAAACCACCGGGCCGGAGATCTTCGAGCAGATGGAGCAACAGGTCGATGCGGTCATCGCCGCGGTCGGCACCGGCGGCACGATCAGCGGACTGTCGAGCTACTTCGCGCGGGTTTCGCCGGGGACCGAGATGGTGCTGGCCGACCCAGTGGGATCCATCGTCGCCGACGTGGTGAAAACCGGAAAGCCCCCGGAAAAGGTTGGATCTTGGCTCGTCGAAGGCATCGGCGAGGATTTCATTCCGCCGGTATGCGACCTCGCGCGCGTGAAGAAGGCCTACAGCATTCCGGACGCCGAAGCGTTCGCCGTGTGCCGCGAGCTGCTGAAGAGCGAGGGCATCCTGGCGGGCACCTCCTCGGGCACCCTGATCGCCGCGGCGCTGCGCTACTGCCGCGAGCAGAAAAGCGCGAAGCGCGTGGTCACGCTGGTGTGCGACAGCGGCAACAAGTACCTGTCCAAGGTGTACAACGATTACTGGATGCTCGACCAGGGCTTCATCAAGCGCGAGACTTACGGCGACCTGCGCGACCTCATCTCGCGGCGCCACCAGGAGCACGCGGTGGCCACGGTCAATGCCGACGAGACGGTGCTGGCCGCGCACCAGCGCATGAAGCTCTACGACGTTTCGCAGCTGCCGGTGCTCGAGAACGGCAAGGTGGTCGGCATCGTCGATGAGCAGGATATCCTGATGGAAGTGGTCGACAACCCGGCGCATTTCCGCGAGCCGGTGACCGAGGCGATGGAGAGCCACATCGTCACCGTGCCGCCGGACGCTTCGGTCGCGCAGCTGATGGACATCTTCCGGCGCGGCATGGTGGCGATCGTGGTCGACGGCGACGAATTTCTCGGCCTGATCACCCGCATCGACGTTCTGAACTGGCTAAGAAGAAGGACCCAACCATGAAGTTCGAAACCAAGGTCATCCACGCCGGGCAGGCACCGGACCCGCGCACCGGCGCGGTGATGACGCCGATCTACGCCACGTCGACGTACGCGCAATCGAGCCCTGGGGAGCACAAGGGCTACGACTATGCGCGCACGCGCAACCCCACGCGCGACGCGCTCGAGGCCTGCCTGGCCGAGCTCGAGGGCGGGCATACCGGCTTCGCCTTCGCTTCGGGCATGGCGGCCATCGGCACGGTGCTCGAGCTTCTCGATTCCGGCGCTCACGTGGTGGCGATGGACGACCTCTACGGCGGCAGCTACCGCATCCTGGAGCGGGTGCGGAAACGCTCAGCAGGCCTCAAGGCAAGTTTTGTGGATTTGAGCATTCCAGGCAATCTCGAGAAAGCGATCAGCCCGCAAACGCGCATGGTGTGGGTCGAGTCGCCCACCAATCCACTGCTGAAGATCGTCGACCTCGCTGCGATCGCCGCCATCGCGAGGAAGCACAAGCTGATCTCGGTGTGCGACAACACCTTTGCCTCGCCGTGGATCCAGCGGCCGCTCGAGCGCGGCTTCGACATCGTGGTGCACTCGACCACCAAGTACCTCAACGGCCATTCCGACGTGATCGGCGGCGCCGCCATCCTGCGCGACGATTCCCTCAAGGAAAAGCTGGCCTTCCTGCAGAACGCGGTAGGCGCGGTGCCGAGCCCGTTCGACGCGTTCCTTACGCTGCGCGGCATCAAGACCCTCGCGGTGCGCATGGAGCGGCACTGCGGCAACGCGATGCACGTCGCGGCTTTCCTCTCGAAGCACCCGAAGGTCGAGCGGGTGATCTACCCGGGCCTGCCGAGCCATCCGCAGCACACCCTCGCCGCCGAGCAGATGAATGCGCGCTACGGCGGTATGGTCACCGCGGTGCTGAAGGGTGGCCTGCCCTCCTCGCGCCGCTTCCTCGAGCGCTGCAGCCTGTTCACGCTCGCCGAGAGCCTCGGCGGCGTCGAGAGCCTGATCGAGCACCCGGCGATCATGACGCACGCCTCGCTGCCCGACGACGTGCGCGCGGACCTCGGCATCGACGAGGGGCTGGTGCGCCTGTCGGTGGGCATCGAGAGCGTGGACGACCTGATCGCCGAGCTGAACCACGCCCTGGAGTAATGCGATGAAGATCGGCGAGCTGGAAGTCAATCGTCTCGGCTTCGGCGCGATGCGGCTGATCGACAACGACGACATCTGGGGCGAGCCGCGCGAGCGCAAGCACGCGCACCGGGTCCTGCGCCGCGCCGCCGAATTGGGCATCAACTTCTTCGACACTGCCGAGAGCTACGGGCCGCAAACCGACGAGACGCTGATCGCCGAGGCGCTGCATCCCTATCCGAAGGGCCTGGTCATCGCCACCAAGTGCGGGCTTGCGCGTCCGAGCCCGGGACGCTGGGACGCCGACGGCCGGCCGGAGAAGATCCGCAAGGACCTCGAAGGCAGCCTCAAGCGCCTGCGCGTAGAGCGCATCGACCTGTGGCAGCTGCACACCATCGATCCCAAGGTGCCGCTCGAGGAATCGCTCGGCGCGATGGCCGATGCGCAGCGCGAGGGCAAGGTGCGCCACATCGGCGTGTCCAACTTCAACGTGAAGCAGCTCGAGCGCGCGCGCAAGGTTGCGACCATCGTCTCGGTGCAGAACCGCTACAGCCTGGATTACCGCAGTTCGGAAGATGTCTTGTCTTACTGTCAGGCACAGGGCATGGCGTTTCTCCCCTGGTACCCGCTGGGAGATGGCTCGGCGCTCAAGCTTTCCAGGGTAAGGAAGATCGCTGAAAAATCCAAAGCGACTCCTGCGCAGGTCGCCATCGCCTGGCTGCTCGCCAAATCGCCGGTGATGGTGCCGATCCCCGGCACCAGCTCGATCGCGCATCTCGAGGAGAACGCGGCGGCGGCGAAGCTCAAGCTGTCGAAGGAAGACCTCGCCGCGCTGGCATGACACAGTCCTGGCTGCCCTGGCTGCTGCTGCTGCTGCAAGGCGTCCTCGCCGGGTCGACACGCTGCTCAAGGAGTGGGGCGAGCGCCCCGCCGCTCTGGTGCCGGCGGGACACGGCGCCCTTTCCTGGATCATCTCGGTATCCGCGCTCTGCGCCGCAGCGTCGGGCGGTTCGCGACACGCTCGCTTGGCTTCGCTTGCGCCGTGGTAGTGTGACCGCGGGAGGAACGACTCAATGATTCGTCTGATCATCGCGCTGTCCGCCTTGGTGTTGCATTTTCCGGTGGCCGCGCAGGAAGCGTATCCAAGCAAGCCGATCCGCATCCTAGTGGGCTACGCCGCCGGCGGCGGCAACGACATCATCGTGCGCGTGATGCAGCCCGAGCTGCAGAAGGGCCTCGGCCAGCCGGTGATCGTCGAGAACAAGCCCGGCGCGCAGTCGATCATCGCCGCCGAGCTGGCGGCGCGCGCGGCGCCCGACGGCTACACCATCTTCATGGGGCCGAGCGGGCCGATGACCATCAACCCGGCGACCTACTCGAAGCTTTCCTATTCGCCGACGCGCGATTTCGCGCCGATCTCGATGATCTGCGAGTTCCCGCTGCTGGTGACGGTGGACGCCAGGCTGCCGATCCGCAGCGTGAAAGAGCTGATTACGTACGCCAGGGCAAATCCCGGCAAGTCGAATTACGCCTCGAGCGCCGGCATCTTCCAGATCACCACCGAGATGTTCAAACAGCGCACCGGCGCCGCGATCGAGATGATTCCCTACAAGAGCAGCGGCGAGTCGGTGCAGGCGGTGATCGCCGGCCAGGTGATGATGACCATCGTCGACCCGGCCCCCGCCACCGGCGCGCTCAAGGCCGGCACCCTGCGCGGCCTTGCCGTCACCTCCGGCAAGCGCCATCCGTCGTGGCCCGACCTGCCGACCATGGCCGAGGCCGGCGTGCCTGACATGGAGGTGCCGGTCTGGACCGCGTTCTTCGCCCCGGCGCACACCCCGCCGGCGATCGTCGCGCGCCTGCAGAAGGAAGTGGCGCGCGTGGTGCAGACCGCGGAAGTGCGTGCGCGTTTCGGCCAGATGGGGCTCGACCCGGTGGGCGGCAGCGCCGAGGAACTCGGCCGCCGCGTGGCGCGCGACATCGAGAAATGGACCGCGGTCGCCAAGGCGGCCAACCTCAAGAACGACTAGGAAAAGGGGTCAGGACCCTTTTTGTCAGGACCCTTCTTGTCGCGCGCCTGGATAGCGCTCGCGTGCCTGTGCTGCGCCGGATTCGCGCGCCAGGGACCGGCGGTCGCCACCCTGTCGATCTTCGTCGAGCCGCTGATCCGCGAGTTCGGCTGGTCGCGTACCGCGCTGTCGGGCGCGGTGTCGCTCGCCGGGGTGATGGCCGCGCTGGTGTCGCCGCCGCTCGGGCGCATCCTCGACCGCCACGGATCGCGCGCGGTGCTGTGCGCCGCCGTGCTGACGAACGCCGTGGCGCTCGCCCTGCTCTCCTTCACGCCCTCGCTGCTCGTCTTCTATCTGCTCTACTGCATCGCGCGCGTGAACTGGGCGACGGCGTTCGACCTCGGCATCTACGGCGCGATCAGCAAGTGGTTCGTCGCGCGCCGCGCCTTCGCCACCTCGGTCGCCACCCTGGCGCAGATGGCCGGGCTGGTGGCGATGCCGCTGATCGCGCAGCTCGCCATCGTGCACCACGGCTGGCGCGCGGGCTGGCTAGCGCTCGGCGTGGTCACGCTGGTCGTGGGCTTCCTGCCGGTGTTGCTGTTTCTGAAACCCGCTCCACGGGACGCGGACCTGCCGCCGGCCGGCACGCCCGAGCCGCGCTTCTCGCGCAGTGAGGCGGTGCGCACGCCGGCATTCTGGCTGCTGATGGTCTATACGGTGCTGGTCTACCCGGTGCAGGCCGGCGTAAGCCTGCACCAAGCGCCGCACCTCGTGGAGCGCGGCCTCGATGCCACGACCGCCGCGCTGATCGTGAGCGGCTTTTCGCTCATGTCCGGCGCCGGCACGTTTGCATGTGCCTTCCTGCCGCGCTGGCTGCCGATCCGGTTTCTGCTCGCCGCCGTCGGCATGCTGCTCGCGCTGGGCACCTTCGTGCTGATCCGCGTTACGTCCGCAGGCGAGGGTTATCTCGCCGCCAGCCTGTTCGGCCTCGGCATCGGCGGCATGCTGACGCTACTGCCGCTCGCCTGGGCGGACTACTTCGGGCGCGCGAACTACGGCGCGATCCGCGGCCTCGCACTCTCCGCGCAGGTGCTCGCGCAGGCCGCCGGTCCGTTGATTTCGGGGATCTTCCGGGACATCATCGGCGACTACCGGCTCGCCTTCGGCTGCTTCGTCGCGCTTTCGCTGCTGAGCGTGTTCGCGGCGCTCGCCGCGAAGGTTCCTACACTAGCTGACGCGCGATCCTGAAACGCGTCTCGCGCATGTCGTCTCCGCGCAGCTCGCGCAGCGCGTAGCCGGCGAAGTCGTCGGCGACTTCCTTGCGCCAGTAGAGGTCCATGTCGGTGTTGTCCATCGGCTTGGCGCGGTTGGCCACCATGCCGGCGGCCTCGGCGATGACCTCGTCGGTGAGCTTCTTCCCCTTCAGGAACTCACCGGCCTTCTCGACCAGAAACGGCCGCGAGGCGACCGCGCCGAGGGCGATCCTCGCTTCTTCGATTTCATTTGAAGAATTGAAACGCAGAGCGGCCGCGACGCCGAGAATCGGGAAGTCGAACGAGCCGCGGCGGCGCAGCTTCCAGTAGCTGCTCTGCCAGCCGCCGGGCACGCGCACTGCGGTGAGGATCTCCTCCGGCCGGCGCGACAGGTATTCGATGCCGTCGTTGCGATAGAGATCCGCCACGCTCACCTCTCGCTCGCCTTGCACAGAGACCAGCGTAACGGCCGCGTTCAGCGCAATCAGCGCAGGCGCGGTGTCCGTCGAGGAAACCGCGACGCAGCGCTTGCTGGCGGTGGCGACCCAGCAGATCTCGCCGTCCTTCTTCAGGCAGAAGTCGATCGCCTTGCGCCACTCGTAGCTCTGGTTGTAGTAGTTGCAGCGCGTGTCGAGGCACAGGTTCCCGCCGAGGGTTCCCATGTTGCGGATGTGCGGCGTCGCTACCTGGATCGCGGCGTGGCGCAGCGCCGCCGGGGTCTTCGGATTCTGGAACACCTCGGTGAGCGTGAGCGCCGCGCCGTAACGCGTCGCGCTGCCGTTGGAGAAGCTCCTCAGCTCGGGAATCCCGCTCAGCGAAACCAGCACCTGCGGCGCCTGATGGCGGCGCTTCATGTTCGGCAGCAGGTCGGTGCCGCCGGCGATCAGCATCGCGCGCGGTCCCTCGCCCGCCAGCATCTTCGCCGCCTCCGCGACCGAGCGCGGGGCGCGATGCTCAAACCACGGCAGTCTTAGCATCGCGCTTGGTTTCCTTGCCATCGCCGTCTTCCCACGGCGGCAGCACGAAGGTCGGCTCCGGGTACGGGACCGCGGGGAAGCTTTGCGGGCCGACCCGCTTGTCTTTCTGCTGTAAGGCTCTCAAGACCTTGTCGGGAGTGATCGGAATTTCATCGATGCGCACGCCGACCGCGTCATAGATCGCGTTCGCCAGCGCCGGCATCACCGGCAGCAGCGGCCCTTGCCCGACTTCCTTCGCGCCGTAAGGCGCGTTCGGATCGCTCTCCTCCTGCTCGATCAGCGCGACCTCGACCTCGGGCATGTCGAGCGCCGTGAGGCTCTTGTAGTCCAGCATCGAGGGCGCGCGATGCACCAACGCGCCGGAGAGCTTTGCCGGCAGCCGCCGGAACGACTGCTCCTCCATCAGCGCCTCGCCGAGGCCCATGTACACCCCGCCGATCACCTGACCGCGCGCCAGCGTCGGGTTCAATGCCCGGCCGATGTCGTGCGCGATCCAGATCTTCGGCACGTGGATCCAGCCGGTGCGCTCGTCGACCTCGGTCTCGACCACGCACGCGCTGAAGCTGTAGGCGGGCGACGGACCGACGCCCGCGCCCTTGTAGCTGCCGGGCGGCTTGGGCGGCGAATAGGAGCCGACTGCCGACAAGGTTCCGAGCGCGGCTTCGGCCAATGCCACCGCCTCGACAAAGGTCATGCCGGCGCCGGGCTGATCGGCCGCGAACACTTTGCCCTGCGAAAACACCACGCGGTCGGGCAGCGTGCCGAGCGTCTCGGAAACCACGCCGGCGATGGTCGCGCGCAGGCGCTCGGCGGCCTGCAGCGCGGCGTTGCCCGCCATGATGGTGACGCGGCTCGAATACGAGCCGAGGTCGACCGGCGTGATGCCGGTGTCGCCGGTCACGCAGCGCACGTTGCCGATCTCGACCCCGAGCGCCTCGGCGACCAGGCCCGCCAGCACGTCGTCCGAGCCCTGCCCGACCTCGGTCGCGCCGCAATAGACGATCACGCTGCCCGAGCGGTCGAGCAGGATCTGCACGCCCGAGTGCGGCATCTTGTTCCAGTAGATCGCCACGCCGGCGCCGCACATGTAGGTACTGCAGGCGATGCCCAGGCCGCGCCCTTTCCCGAGCTTGCCGCGCCGCTGCTTCCAGCCGGACATCGCGGTGACTTTCTCGATGCACTCCGCAAGGCCGTTGGAGCCGATTTTCAGCCACGAGGCGGTCAGCGAATCGGGCTTGGTGAGATTGCGCAATCTCAACTCGGCCGGATCCAGGCCGAGCTTCTCGGCGATCTTGTCGAGCTGCACTTCCTGGCCGAAGCGGGGCTGCGGCGTGCCGTGGCCGCGCTTCGGGCCGCAGGCCGGCTTGTTGGTGAATACCCGGCAGGCCTCGAACTTGAAGCGCGGATAGTGGTAGGTCACCGGCGTCAGCACGCCGGTGTAGAAGGTGCTCGCCGGGCCGTGCGAGCCGTAGCCGCCGCCGTCGAGCAGCGTCTGCAGGTGCATGCCGGTGAGCTTGCCGTCCCTGGTCACGCCGGTCTTCATCTTCATCAGCACCGGATGGCGGCCGCGGTGGACGTAGAACACTTCCTCGCGCGTCAGGCCGATCTTCACCGGCCGGCCGAGCACCAGCGCCGCCTTGCTCACCACGAACTCGTGCCCGCCCGGGTCGCACTTGCCGCCGAAGCCGCCGCCGTTGGGCGTGGCGACGACGCGGATCTGCGCCTCGGGCACCTGCAGCACGCGCGCGAGCTGGCGGTGCAGGTAGTGCGGGTTCTGCGTGCTCGAGGCGATCTGCAGCTTGCCGTCGGCATCGACGAAGGCGAGCGAGGCTTGCTGCTCCATCGGCAGATGGGTGTTGCCTTCGTAGAAGAACAGGTCTTCGAACACCAGGTCGGCGTTCTTCAGCGACTCCTCGATATCGCCGAATTCGTACGACTGGTTGCGATGGATGTTGCCCTGCTCGCCGTAATCGTGAATCCGGGGCTCGGGATTCTTGAGTCCCTCCTCAGGATTACTGACGGGGGGAAGAACCCTGTAGCGAACCTCGATCAGGCCGAGCGCTTCGACCGCGGTCTGCTCGTCTTTCGCGATCACCGCGGCGACCGGATCGCCGACGTAGCGCACGCGCTCGCGCGCCAGCGGATATTCGTCGACGGACACCGGCATGATGCCGAACGGCACCGGGAAGTCCTGCCCGGTCAGGACCAGGTGGACGCCCGCATGCTTCCGGGCTCTTTCAATACCCACTTCTTTCACGACCGCGTGAGGATGCGGCGAGCGCAGCAGCTTGGCGAACAGCATGCGCGGCATGAACAGGTCATCGGCGTAGCGCAGCTGGCCGGTGACCTTGGAGCGGCCGTCGACCCGTCTGCGCGCCTTGCCGACGATGTCAAAGCGCTTCTTCATGTCTTCTTCTCGCGCAGCTGCCTTGCCGCGTCCTCGATCGCGTCGGTGATCTGCTGATAGCCGGTGCAGCGGCAGAGGTTTCCCGCGGTGGCCTCACGGATCTCGTCACGGGTCGGAGACGGGTTGCGATCGAGCAGCGCCTTGGCGGTCATGATCACGCCCGGGGTGCAGTAGCCGCACTGCGAGCCGCCGAAGTCGGCGAACGCCGCCTGCAGCGGATGGAGCTGCGACCCGCGCGCCAGGCCCTCGATGGTTTCGACCGAACGCCCGGCACATTCGAGGGCCAGGGTCAGGCAGGAAAGTCGCGGCTCGCCGTCCACCAGCACCGCGCAGGCGCCGCACTCGCCGAGCTCGCAGCCGTGCTTGGTGCCTGTGTGGCCGAGGTCCTCGCGCAGCACCTCCAGCAGGGTCTTGTAGGGCGCAAACGACACCTCAACCGGCTCACCGTTGAGCGTCAGGCTCCGAAGGACGCTATGCCGCATTAGTTTGGGCCCCAAACAGTTGGCCTGCGTACTCTACCGCAAGGCGTTAGTGGCGGGTAGGCCCGGGCTGTCGTTGGAAATCGGCGGCGTGCCGCAGGACTGACTGTCGGGATTTTCCCGAGTGCCCTCCGGCAGATCAGCCATGGTCTGTTTTGCCTCTAGCGCTGCGTACGATTCCGCAACGAGTTCAAAGAGGCAGGACGTGGATAGAGCCGAGAAGCAGGTTACAGCCGCACTGCGCGCCATGGTGACGAGCGACGCGCCGGCGGCGCCGCCGGCAGCGTGGCTGGGACTCAGAAGCGTCCCGGAGCGGATTGCCCGCCTGTCCCCGGGGATGATCTACAGCCTGGCCTGCGACCAGCAGGCCGTGCGCCTGCCGCTCGCAGCCGGCGCCCTGGCGGCATCGCTGCGCACCGGTAAGAACTGCGTGCTCGTCACCCCCGGCGATCCGGCGATGTTTCTGCGCAAGTCCATGCTGGCGGGCTTCGACCTGGCGGCGCACGCGCGCAATGGCGGACTCGCCTTGCTGCAACTGGCGGCCGAGGCGGACAAGCATATGTTCCGCGCCGGCCCGGAAGCCTTCCTGCGCGAGCTCGAGCTCAATACGGCCCCCGGTTCCATGATCGTCCTGGACCAGGCCGACGCGGTGTTCATGCTGTCCGATCCGCGCGAGAGCGCCGAGGCTGCGCAGGCCTATGTGCGCTGGGCCGAGCAGCGCGATCACACGCTGCTCGCCCTGTTCGCCCCGAGCAGCATCACGCCGCGCGAGTACCTCGCGCTGCGGCGCGTCGCGGAAAACCTTGCCGGCTTCGCGGTGGCGCGCTCGAGCTGGGACGGCGGCACGCTCGAGGTACGCCATTGGTTCGGTCCGAACGGCGCCAGCCCGCGCGAGACCTTCTCGCTGCGGCTGCACAGCGGCGGCGTGGCGAGCTCGGCCAGCCTGCGGGCAGGCCAGGACGAGCTTCCGCCGGTCGACACGGTGGTCTGCATGGGCGAGGCGATGAGAAGGCCCGAGGGGCGCGGCCGCGACTGGCAGGACGTACCGTCGCATGCAGAGGCGCTACACGCTTTGCAGCGCTGCGAGACCGCTACCCTGGTGCTGCCATTCCGGCAGGCCGCCGACTTCGCCGCGATGTGCCTCACGATTTCCGCGGTTCGCGCCATGGGGCGCCCGGAGCTCCGGGTTGCGGTGCGCGAGTGCGGCAAGCGCCTGCGCGCCGGGCAGGCGCTCGCCCTTCTGCGCCTTGGCATTTCCTGCGTGATCCCGCTCGACATGGCCGATCTCGGGGCGCGGCGCGTCCTCGAGCACCTGAAAGGCACGCGCTTCGCGCGTGCCTGCGAGCACGACCTGGAGCAGGTGCTGGACGAAACTGCGTGCGCGCTGCGCGGCCAGATCGACAGCGCGGCGCTGTTCTGCGAGGCGGTCGAAGGCCTGCTCGCCGCCGCCGACGGCTTCGATTTCGAAACCGCGCTGGTTCGGCTGACAGCGGGCCGCGAGCGTGCGAGCGCGTTGTTCCGCGCCTGCAAGGCCGGCCGTGACCTGATCTGCGTGACGAAAGGCGAAGAAGCATGGCTGTTCCTCTTCGGCTGCCCGCAGACCGCCGTCGGCGCGCTGATGCAGCGACTGATCGGCGCAGACTGCAGCTGGTCGGCCGAGTTCCAGCCCGAACGCATCCTGAGCGAGCTTGAGACTCTGCGCGGCGCATGAGCCTGCTGGTCCGCAGCGTGCTGCCGGTGGTTTCGGCGATGTTCGCGTTGTTCAGGCTGGCCGATGCAATCGCGCAGCCGCCACCGCCGGCGGCGATCTCTTCACCCATCCCGCGCGGCACGCTCGATCCGGCGGCACCGGTCGCGCCATTGGACGAAGCGCTGCGTGAGCTTGAGCACGATCGCATCGCCGCGCCGGTATTCGAGCGCTACCAGGCGGGCGACTATTCCGGCGCAGCCAGGCTCGGCTTGCCGCTGGCCGCTCAGGGCAGCCCGGCCCTGCGCTACGCGGTGGCCAATAGCCTCGCCTGGAGCGGCCGCTACGATGAAGCCTCGGACCAATACCGCGAGCTGTTCGGCACGCCTTACGACGCTCGCGCGCGCGTCGGTCTGGCTAATGTAATGCGCTGGCGCGGACAGGCGCATCTCGCCGAACCGTACTATCAGGAGGTCCTCGGCCGCGAACCCGCTAACGCGGATGCGACCGAAGGGCTCGCACTGGCCGGACGAGACCTGCGCCCGGCGCTCACGCTGCGCGGCACGCGCACCAAGGACCCGGAGCTGCGGCGCGACGAGCTGACGATTTCCTACCGCCGGTGGAGCGACGATCGCCGCTTTCGTCTGGAGGGCGGCTTGCTCGGCGCGCGACTGAGCTCGTCGATCGGCGACTGGTCGCCGCGCGGGGTGTTTGCCTCTGCCTGGGCGCCGGCGCTGCCGCTTTCGCCGCAAGTCGACGCGTCGTACTACGACGCCGGCGCGAGCGCGGGCGCGCGCCTCTTCGGCAGCGTGCAGATCGAACCCGTCAAGGACCAGCTCAAGGTCCGTGTCGGACGCGTCGATTGGGGACGAACTGCATTCAGCGCCGGCGCGACTGCGGACGGATTAACGGCGCGCACCGCCGGCGCGGTTGCCGAAGCAGGCTTCGCCGCTGGAAAGCTGCGCGCTCGCCTGGACTTCTACGACATCTCGGATGGCAACAAGGTGGCCGACAGCGAAGGGCAGCTCACGCCCTCGTGGCAGCCGCTGCCCTGGCGCCTTACGTGGTTCGCCGGCGCGTACCTGCGCGAAGCCGACCGCGAAGACCCACGCTACTGGTCGCCAAGCCATACCTATGGCGTCGCCTTCGCCGGGGTGCAGCGCCACTGGTCGTTCGACAATGCGGAGCTGTCGGCCACCGTGCGGCGTGGATTCAAGATGACGAGCAGCGCCGGCGATAGCTGGAGCGGCGGCCTGAGCGGGCGGATATGGCTGCGGCCGAACCTGGCGCTGGGCGTCGAAGGGTTCGTGGTGGATGCGCCGCGGCCGGGAAGCTACCGCATGCACCAGGTCAGCGCGTACCTGCAAAGGTTGCTGTGAGGCGCGCCATCGCCATCGCCATCACCGCCCTGCTGGTAGCGGCGTCCCTGTGGATGCACGCGCTCGCCGGCCCCGCCTTCACCGAGAGCTACGCGTTGCTCGGTCCCGCGAGCAAAACGATCGTGCTGGTGCTGCTCGCGGTGCTGCTGGTCCTTGGCTGCCGCCATCTCCTGCTGCTGGGTCTCGCCGTGTACGAGCACTGCACGCGGACGCTCGCGCGCGAGGTGGCGCCCGACGCGAGGCTGCCCTTCATCTCGATCATCGTCCCTGCCTACAACGAAGGGCCGATGATCGCGCAGGTGCTGGAGTCGCTTCAGCGCGTGCGCTATCCCCGCTTCGAGGTCGTCGTCGTGGACGACGGCTCCTCGGACCAGACTTTCCTGCGCGCGCTGCCCTTCCGGCGCCAGCGCGGGGTTGAGTACCGCGTCTTCACCAAGTCGAATGGCGGCAAGTTCGATGCGCTGAATCACGGCATCGCGCGGGCCCGCGGCGAGATCGTGGTCTGCATCGACGGCGACAGCCTGCTGCATCCGGACGCGCTGCTGCACTGCGCCGCGCATTTCGACGATCCGCGCATCGGCGCCGTCGCCGGCAAGGTGCGGGTCGCCAACCGCGCCAGCGCCTGGTCGCTGCTCCAGGCGCTGGAGTACATCGTCGGCTACGGGCTGGCGAAGCGCGCCCAGAGCCTGGGGCGCGCCGTGACCATCGTGCCCGGACCGCTTGGCGCCTTCCGCAAGCGCGCCCTCGCGCAGGTCAAGGGCTACGATGGCGACAGCTTCGCCGAGGATTTCGACCTCACCATGAAGCTGCTGGGCGCCGGCTGGCACGTGGTCTATGAACCGCGCGCGATCGTGTTCACCGAGGCGCCCGAAGCCACGCTGGAATTGCTGCGGCAACGCTACCGCTGGACCCGCGGATCGCTGCAGGTGCTGCGCAAGCGCGCGCACTGGCTGCGCAGGCCGCTTGCCGCGCCGCTGCGATTCGCCGGGATGGCCTACGTGGCGCTCGAGTGCCTCGCCCTGCCGGGACTGCACGTGAGCGCGCAGCTCCTTTTCATCACCGGCGGCCTGTGGTTGTCGGCGCACGAGGTGGTGATCTACTGGTGGCTGCAGCTGCTCGTGCTCGAGAGCGCGGTGGTCGCTTTCTGCGTCGCCGTCGAAGACGAGCATCCCGCGTTCGTTCTTCTCACGCCGGTGTTTCGTGCTTTTTACATGGTGGCGCTCGACATGGCCCGACTTCTGGCAACGCTCGAGGAGTTCAGGGGCGTCGCCATGGGCTGGGACAAGGTCGCGCGCCTGGGTCGATTTGGAACCGCAAGCTGATCATGGACGCCCTCTTCCACCTTCTCTCGAACCTGGTCCTGTTTCTGACCCTGACCACGCTGGTATTCGCCTGCGGGGCATACGCCGTGCTGGCGATGCGAAGGCGCAAGCCGCTCGCGCGCCGGCGCGCGCACGATCCGGCCGCCGGCTCGGCGCTGCTGCGGCGCTATTCGCCGAAAGAATGGGAGTGACCATGACCCTCTGGATCCGCGCCCTCCTTGTACTCCTCGCGGTCGCCTGTGCGCTGCCCGCGGCCGCCGAAACGACGCCAATCATTCTCCTGCGCAGCGACACCACCGCGGCCTTCTTCCGCGCCAACGGCGGCGACTACGAGCGCCTGCTGCAGCCCTGGCGCGATCTGCTTGCCCGCCATCGCATTAGCGCGAGCGAGCAGCGCGCCGCCGAGCTCGCGGGCGAGCGCGGCGTCCTGATCCTCGCCTCCAGTGTCGCGTTGAGCGAGCCGGAGCGCCAGGCGATCCGCGCCC
>DATFDV010000086.1:0-3942 GCA_035251855.1 Burkholderiales bacterium
CCGCACCTCAAGCGCGCCGGCGGCGGCAAGATCGTCAACATCGGCTCGATGATGTCGATCTTCGGCGCGTCGTTCACCGCGCCCTATGCCTCGAGCAAGGGCGGCATCGTGCAGCTCACGCGCGCCCTCGCCTGCGCCTGGGCGCGCGACAACATCCAGGTGAACGCGGTGCTCCCCGGCTGGATCGACACCGCGATGACCCAGCGCGCGCGCACCGATGTGAAGGGCCTGCACGAGCGCGTGCTCGCCCGCACACCCAGCGGACGCTGGGGCGAGCCCAGGGATTTGTCAGGAATTGCCGTCTTTCTTTCCTCGCCGGCATCGGACTTCATCACCGGTACCGCGATCCCGGTGGACGGCGGCTATTCCGTGCAGGGCTAGCGCTCGAACTCGTAGCTCGCCTGCGTGACGCGGCCCTTCCAGACCGCCTGCCACTTGCCTTCGACGTACCACCCGACCTCTCCCTCGGCGGGCACCAGCATCCCGCTGGATTCGCGATAGCCGAAAAAGTGTCCTTCCCAAGGTAGCTCGCGGTACTTGCCGCCCTGGCGGAACCAGCGCTGCGGCGTGTAGATCGTCGCCACCTCGTCCTCGCGGTTGAAGTGGAATTCGAGCGACACGGTGGCGGCGTGACTCGTCAGCGTGGCGAGCGCCTTGCGCTCGTCGATCGCCCTCCAATGCAGATGCGGGCCCGGCAGCAGGGCCGTGGGAAACCACACCGCCTCGGCGAGGTAGCGGTCGAGCGCCCCGGCGTCGAGCTCGGGACTCCCCGCATCGTGGCCCAGGCGAACCATCGACAGCAGGTCGACGCGCGCGGATCCGCGCCCACCACTGAAAGCGTCGCGTACCCGAAGGTGGATTAGCGGCGCGACGTAGACGCGCGCGTCCCAGGCGAAGGCGATCGCCCGAGGATCGATGACCTGCAGCGCCTCGAAGCGCATCCACCGGCTGCTGTCCAGGCCGGTGCGCAGCGTGCCTTCCTGCGTCAGGCGCGCGGCGCGGATCGGCGCCTGCCCGGGCTGCAGGACGCGCCGGAAATAGCGCGCCACCGGCGCCGGAAGCTCAGAAGCCAGTTTCGACGAAAACGTACAGGTAGTTCGAGCCACCGTTCACGCTGTTGAACAGGCGCGAGGAGCCGAAGATGCCCGAGCGGTGCGAGGCGCCGATGCCGACGTAGGTCTCGCGCAGCTCGCGCGCCTTGAACAGGTCGCCGATGTTGATGTCGATCGTCGGGTCGAGGTAGAGCAGCAGCTTGGAGGTGTCGCGGCCGCGCAGCGCCTGGTCGCGCTGCTCGCCGAAGGGAATGCGGCTGGCGTAGGAGATGCCGGCGCCGAAGCCCATGCGCGTGCGCAGCGTGTCGCGCCACCACGGGCCGAAGTAGTAGTACGGCTTGAAATAGGCGTTGATCTGCCAGAAGTCTTCCTGCAGGCCGCGCTCCTGGTGCTTGACCAGGCCGATGAAGCCGGCGAGGTCGAGCGGCCAGCCGTTGACGCGCTTGACCAGGACCTGGCCGACGTCGATCTGCACGATGCTGGTGTCGTCCTGGGTGTTGACGTCGGTGCAGCCGGCGAGGATCGGCATCAGGTCGCAGTCGGTGGACTGGCCGTAGCCGAAGCGCAGGATCAGCGGCCGGCGGTCCCATTCGCTCGCCTGGTCCGGCTTGAAGCTGTAGAGCAGCCCCACCATGGCGTGCGGCTGGGTGCCGCTGTCCACCACCGGGCTGTCGCTCACGCCGCTCGACCACTGCGTGAGGCCGAGTCCGCCGAGCAGCTGCCAGCTGCGGCTCAGCTGGTAGGCGGCGATGGCGCCCAGCTCAAGGTTGAGGCCTGAGCCCGGTTCATAGCCCGGCACGCCGTAGTAATAGTTGTTGAGCTTCGCGTCGCGCCAGGCGAGCGTCGCATAAGGACGGAATCGAAAGCGGCCTTGCCACCATTGCTCGTAACGGTAGCCCAGCCGGACCTCCGTGCCATCCGACTCGTCGCTCACGTTCTTCATCACTTCGCCGTACACCGTGCCGGCGCCAAGGCGGTAGCGCCCGGCAATGCCGAGGTCGTCTCCCGAGAAGCGCTGCGCCTGGCCAACCATGCTTTCGGGTACGCGATCGGAGGCGAAGCCCTCCAGCCGCCGGCGCACGAAGATTTCCGCGCGCGCGTCCTGGTTGTCGAGCAGCTTCAGCCCGATGCGGTCCGACTGCAGATAGAAATGGCGGCTGTCGTACAGGAAGTACGGCATCAGGTCGGAGTTGCGGTCGGCCCCCTGGTAGGGGGCGTACGGCGAGCGCTCGAAGCGCAGCGCGAAGCCGACCGCGGCTTCGCCAGGTGCCGTTACGCCGTCAAGCGGGTCGCTCGTTGCGCAAACCCCGAATGGGAGAAAACAGCCTAGGACAAGCGAAAATCGAGCAGCGGCCCTTTTGGCACGATCTGCGTCGGATTGATGTGCTTCATGCTGCGGTAGTAGTGCTCCTTGATCTGCCTGAAGTCCACGGTCTTCGCCACGCCCGGCAGCGCGTACACGCGCCGCGTCCAGCGCCAAAGGTTCGGGTAGTCGATCAGCCGGCGCAGATTGCATTTGAAGTGCGAGTAGTACACCGCGTCGAAGCGCACCAGCGTAGTGAACAAGCGCACGTCCGCCTCGGTGAACCGCCGCCCGCACAGCCATTTGCGTTTGTGCAGGCGCTTCTCCAGCCAGTCGAGCGTCTTGAACAGCCCGCTCACCGCTTCTTCGTATTTGTCCTGGGCGGTGGCGAAGCCCGCGCGGTAAACGCCGTTGTTGACCGTGCGGTAGATGCGTTCGTTGAGCCAATCGATTTCCCTTCTTAGCTTTTCCGGGTAGAGGTCGTCGAGCTTGCGCCGCGCGAGCGCGTCGAAATCGCGGTTGAGGATGCGCAGGATCTCGGCCGACTCGTTGTTGACGATGCGGGTTTGTTTCTCGTCCCACAGCACCGGCACGGTGACGCGGCCGGTGTAGCCTGGCTGTGCCCTGGAATAGAGCTGGTAGAGGTACTGTATTCCACCGCTGTCGAACTCCCAGCCGTTCTCGAACATGCCGGGCGCGGCGTAGAAGGTTGGAATCGCCTTCTCCAGTCCTTTCAGCGCGCGCACGATCAGGGTGCGGTGCGCCCACGGGCAGCTTTTCGAAACATAGAGGCGGTAGCGGCCCGGCTCTGCCTTCGCCACCGTGTCCCTGAAGGCGCTTTCCGGCCGCACGAACGCTCCGCCGGTCGTTTTCGCGACGAGCGGCGCGTCGCGCCAGACGCCCTGTATCAGCATCCCCATGGCAGCATGCCCATGGGCCCGAGTATAGTTCGGCTCACAACAACGTCTTCCCGAGGAGGGTCCCATGCGTTTCATCGCCGGTTTGCTGTTCATCGCTCTGCTTCCGTTCGCCGCCTTCGCGCAAGGCTGGAAGCCGACCAAGGATGTCGAGTTCGTGATCCCCTTCGGCCTGGGCGGCGGCTCCGACCTGATGGCGCGGATCGTCCACAAGATCATCGTCGACGAGAAGCTGGTCTCGGTGCCGATCGCGCTGGTGAACAAAGGCGGCGGCGGCGGCGCGGTCGGCATCGGCTACGTCGCGGCAAGCCGCAAAGCCGACCCGCACACCCTGATCCTGATCAACGGCAGCACCCAGATCACGCCGATCCTCAATCCCCAGGCGAAGACGCTCACCGAGGTGACGCCGGTGATGAACCTGATGCTCGACGACTTCCTGCTGTTCGTGCGCGCCGACTCGCCCTGGAAGACCGCCGCCGACTTCGTGAAGGACGCCAAGGGCAAGCCGGCGAAGAGCGTCGCCTTCTCGACCGGCGGCACCACCGACGTGATGGCGGTCACGGTGCTCTCCAAGTCGACCGGGGTGCAGTACAACACGGTGAGCTTCAACAGCGGCGGCGAGGCGCTCACCGCCCTGCTGGGCGGCCACGTCCAGGCGTCGATGGGCAAC
>DATFDV010000087.1:0-2797 GCA_035251855.1 Burkholderiales bacterium
GGTGGCGTGCTTGACGGCGTAGACCGCGGTGTAGCCCTTGATGCCGTTATGGTCCGGCACGTACTTGTAGCGCTTCTGGAACTTGTCGGTGAACGCCTGCACCGCCGGGATCGGCGCATCGGCGGTGAGCCCGACGTGACCCTTCACGCCCTCGGCGGTCTCGCCGGCGAGGTCGATCACCTTCTGGCTGATCACGTTGGTCTCGCCGATGATCGGTGTCTTCACCCCCTGCTTGCGCGCCTCGCGCAGCACGCGCGCGCATTCTTCCTCGTTGGTGTAGATGAAGATGGCGTCCGCGTTCGCCGACTTGAGCTTGACGATGTCGGCGGCGAAATCCACCTGGCCGGACTCGGTCGACACGTCGGCGACGATCTTGATGTTGCGCTTGGCCATCTCCTTGAAGAATACGTCGCGCCCGCCCTTGCCGTAGTCGTTGTTCACCCAGAGGAAGGCCACCGATCGTGCCTTGATGCCCTCGGCCACGAACACCGCCATCTTCGGCATGCTCATCTGCTGGCCGAAGGAGGTGCGGAAGATGTAGTCGTTGCCCATCTGCGTGATCTCGGCGGCTTCCGCGCCGGTGAACTGCGGGATCTCTGCCTGTTGCGCGAGCAGCATGTTCACCTTCACCGAGCCGGAGAACACCGGGCCGAGGATCACGTAGGGGTTGCCGTCGATCGCCTTCTGCACCTGGGCGCGCGACACGCCCGCGTTGCTCTGCGTATCGCTCACCGGCGCGTTGATCTTGCGCTTGAGGATGCCGCCCTTGGCGTTGATCTCGTCGATCGCCATCAGCGCGCCGTCGCGGAAGTTGGTGCCCGACACCGCGCCGTTGCCCGATACCTCGATCACGATCGGCATGAATACGGTCTGCTGTGCGTGCGCGGCGCCTAGTGCCAGCAGGCTCGCCGCCAAGATCCAGATTGCCCTCATGTTCCCCCCTCCTTAGAGTCCCTCGAATTGCAGGATATTAAGCCCCGCGTTCTGGTCTGTCAGGACCATGAGGCCGTCGCGGTCGACATAGCAGTCGGCGGTCTGCAGCACCTGCGGCCGGTTCGGCCGCGGATCGGCCATCTTCGCCGGATTGGGCGGGACGTAGAACGCGATCTCTTTGGGCCGCGCCTGGTCGGCGATGTCGTAGACCCGCACGCCCGCGTTGTAATAGGTGGCGAAGATGAGGCGCGAGCTCTGGAATGCGCCCGGACGGTTCTCGTGCAGGTTGTGCGGGCCGAAAAAGCCGCCTTTGGCGCAGTAGTCGGCTTCCTCGGGCTCCGGGAAGGAAGCGATCACTGCCGGCTTGGAGGGCTCGCGCACGTCGTAGGTCCAGATGTGGCGCCGGCCTTCCTTGCAGTTGGCGAAGGTGGGCTCGTCGGCGAGCACGAGCAGCTTGCGCTCCGGCAGGGGCAGCGGCGAATGCGTGCCGCCGCCGCCCGGCTGGGGAAGGCGGTGCACCAGGATTTTCGGCCTGGCCGGATCGGCAACGTCGATCACGCTCATGCCGCCGTCCCGCCACGCGGCGTAGAGGAGGTCGCCGTCGGGCAGCGCATGGTGCAGCGCGTAGCGCTTGCCGGCGGGCGAGGTCGGCGTCTCGCCGCCAGCGCGCCACATCCCGGGCAGCCAGCAGCGCCCCACCACCTGCGGCTTGCGCGGATCCGACACGTCGATCACCGCAAGAACGTGGTCGGTGAAATCGGCGAAGTGGATCGAGGCGTACGCATGGCGCCCGCCCGCGTACCAGATCCGGTGCGGGCCCATGCCGTCGGTCGGCATGAACCCGATCTCGCGCGGCTTCTCGGGCTTGGAGATGTCGTACACCCGGATGCCGGCGCTGAACTGGACCCCGGTGCCCTTCAGCCGGTCTGCGGGCGAGCCGCCAAAGTAGTCCTTCTCGGTCTGGAACTGCTGCATGGTCCAGACGCTCGGCGCGTTCACCGCCAGCAGGAGATCCTCGTGGGTCTGCAGGTGAAACGCCCGCGTGCCCGGCGCGCAGGCGATGAAGTCGGTGACCTTCGGCTTCTTCGGGTTGCGAACGTCGAGCGTGGTAATGCCGTTGCTGTAGCCGTGGCCCACGTAGGCATAGCCGCGATGCACCATCACCTGCACGCCATCGCCGCGGCCGTCCATGTCGGAATGGCCGACGAACTTGATGCCCTTCGCCGCAATAGGTTTCATGAGGGAGTCATGCCGACCTTGCCGCGCTCGCTCCTGCGATCTTGCCGAACACCGAACCGTTGGTGAGTCCCGAGCCGCCGGGATAGTTGAACCAGAAGATGCCGCCCACCAGCTCGCCGGCGGCGTAGAGCCCAGGAATGGGTTCTCCATCAGAGCTCAGCACCTGGGCCTGGGTATTGATCCTCAAGCCGCCGAAGCTGAAGGTGATGCCGCAAGTCACCGCGTAGGCCTCGAACGGCGGAGTGTCCAAGGTGTTCGCCCAGTTGGACTTGTTCACCGCCAGGCCCTTGGTACACCTCCCATCCTTGATGTTGGGATTGAAAGGGATCTGCGTCTGCACCGCGGCGTTGTACTTTTTGATTTCCTCCAAAGCAACAACCCCATTGGTATCGTCGAGCTTCGAGACCAGCTCTTCCAGCGTATTGGCGCTGATCTTGGTGACCTGCTTGATGCGGTACTCGTCGCGCAGCTGCGCCTTCACCTTGCCGTCGAAGATCTGCCAGGCGAACTGCTTGGGCTGCTGCAGGATCACGCGGCCGTACTTGGCGTAGGTGTAATTGCGGAAGTCCGCGCCCTCGTCGACGAAGCGCCGGCCCTCGGCGTTGATGTACACGCCCCATGGATA
>DATFDV010000088.1:0-15490 GCA_035251855.1 Burkholderiales bacterium
CGCCGGCATCAACGGATTGCACGCCATCTGTTACTTCCCACGCCTCATGGCCGGCGCCGGAGTTGTCGCCGAGAAGGTCGTCGCTCGTGCCGTAGACGCCGTCGTCGCCGGGATCGGTGACGTGCAGCACCTGGAATTGCAGCGTGCTGCCGACGATGAAATCGGAAGCGGTGATGGTCGCCGTGCTATCCGGCGCGTAATCCAGAAGATCGGTGCTGACGGTCGGTTCCATTGAATCCCCCACAGCCTGTGCGACGCATACGCGTGGCCGGGGTCAGCGATGCGCTGCCCGCCCCGGCGTCTTGGGCGCCCAATAAAGCTTGGCGCAGGGCAAATTTTCCGTTTGCTTTCAACGGGCCGCATCGGAGGTCTGACCCGAAACACCCGGGATACGCGCCCATGAAATCGAAGGGGGGGCGTGACTTTTGTCACGACTGGTGTAGGATGAACTGATAAAAGCTCCGCACGCTGTGCGCCGCAAGCCGGCGCTTTCGAGGAAAGCAGCGTGCACATAGAGGGCATGAATAAAGGGCTTGCGCGGATCGTTTAGTGCGCGCAGCAGTCGGCGCCTCCAGGAAAGGCAGCCGTCCCGGTCAGTCAAAAAATCCTGCACTTGAATCGCATCGACATGTAGGGGGGATGCGTGGCAGGAAATGATGCTCTAGCGCGTAATGGCAATGGCGCCCGCAACGGCAGCGCTCGGCTGCAAGCGCCGATCCGGGTCATGCTGGTCGACGACCACCGCACCGTGTTGTGGGGGCTCGAGAAGCTCGTCAACGGCGAGCGTCCACGCATGGAAGCAGTCGGGTGCGCGGCCAGCGGCACCGAGGCGATCGATCTAGCCGCAAAGCTGCGGCCCGACGTGATCCTGCTCGATATCGACCTCGGCGAAGACAACGGCGTCGAAGCGATTCCGGATCTGCTCGCCTGCTCGAACGCCAAGATCCTGATCGTTACCGGACTTCGCGATCAGGCCGTCCACGACGCCGCCGTGCTCGCCGGCGCTCGCGGCGTGATCCAGAAGGAATGCGCAGCCGAGCTGATCCTCAAAGCGATCGAATGTGTGCACGGCGGCGAGCTATGGCTGGATCGCGCCGCGACCAGCCGGATCGTCGCCCGTCTGTCGCGCCCCGGAGCGGCAGCGCCTACGCCGCAGGAGCAGGAGCTGGCCCAGCTCACCGGGCGTGAGCGCGAAGTCGTGGACGTGGTCGCGAACCACGCCGGCGCCAGCACCAAGGCGATCGCCGATCTTTTGCATATCAGCGAGCACACGGTGCGCAACCACCTGACGAGCATCTACGGAAAGCTCGGCGTACTCAACCGGCTGGAGCTGTTCGTCTACGCCAGCAAGTTCGCAGGAAAAGAGGCACCGGCAGCGCGCGCCGGCGTGGACGTCGGCCGGCGATACGCGAATGGCAACTAGCCCTGCCGTGCCGCTGCAGGCGTTCGCCTCGCGCTTTCGCGCGCATTTCGCCTCGGCTGGGATCTTCAGCCTGGTCCTCAACCTGCTACTCCTCGCGCCGGCGCTGTTCATGCTGCAGGTTTTCGACCGGGTGCTCACTAGCCGCAGCACCGAAACGCTCATCATGTTGCTGGTGCTGTGCGGCGGCGCGCTGGTCTTCATGGCGTATCTCGACGCGATCCGCTCGCGCCTGCTGAACTCCGCGGCGGTGGCGCTCGAAAAGCTGCTCGGCCCGCCGGTGCTGAGCGACATGATGCGACGCAGCGCCGCGCCGCGGGGCGGCGAAGCGCTGCACGGCCTGCGCGATGTGAGTGCGCTGCGCGCATTCCTCGTCGGCCCTGGGATCGTCTCGCTGTTCGATGCGCCGTGGCTGCCGCTGTACGTGCTCGTCATTTTCCTGTTCCACCCGGTGCTGGGCTGGATCGCGTTGGGGGGAGCGCTCCTGCTCCTCGCGCTGGCGTACGTGAACGAGAAGCTGTCGCGTGGCGCGCACGAAGCCTCGCAGCTCGATGGGCGCAGGGCCGGCCGCTTCGCCGACCAGAGCATGGCGAACGCCGAGGTGGCTCGCGCGCTCGGCATGGTCGAGAGCCTGGGACGCGCATGGCAGGTCCTGAGCCGCAAGGGAATGGAAAACCAGCTGCAGGCGAACCGCATCGGCAGCGTCGTCACCAGCATGACGCGCTTTGCGCGTCAGTTCCTCCAAATTCTGATTCTTGCCGCCGGCGCATGGCTGGTGATCGACCAGCAGGCCACCTCGGGCGTGATGATCGCCGCCACCATTCTGCTTTCGCGCGCGCTCGCGCCGCTCGAGACTGCGATCTCCGCGTGGAAGGGCTTGGTGGAGGCGCGCAGCGCCTACGGCAGGCTGGTCGGGATGTTCGCTGCGGGCGAGCAGTCGCAATCGCCGACCGAGCTGCCCGCGCCGGCCGGCAGGCTCTCGCTCGAGCGCGTGGTCTTCGGCTTTGCCGGCCAGGAGCGGCCGGTGATCAAGCAGGTCTCGTTCGAGATGGCGAGCGGCGAGTCGCTCGCCATCGTGGGCCCGAGCGCTACCGGAAAATCGACCCTCGCGCGTCTCATCGTGGGAATCTGGAAGCCGGCGATGGGGGCGGTCCGGCTTGACGGCGCAGATATCGCCGCTTGGCCGCGCGAGCGCATCGGCCCCTATATCGGCTACCTGCCCCAGGACGTGGAGCTGTTCGCCGGCACGGTGAGCCAGAACATCGCTCGCATGGGCGAGATCGATTCCGCCGCCGTCGTGGAAGCGGCGAAGCGCGCGAATGCGCACGACATGATCCTGCACCTGGACCAGGGTTACGACACCCCGATCGGCGATGCGGGCGCGATCCTCTCTGCCGGCCAGCGCCAGCGCGTAGCGCTCGCCCGCGCGCTCTATCGAGGGCCGCGCCTGGTGGTCTTGGACGAGCCCAACTCGAATCTCGACAACGACGGCGAGGCAGCGCTGATCGAGGCCGTGCGCCGCATGAAGGCCGATGGCGTTACCCTGGTGCTGGTGACCCATCGCGGCCGCCTCCTCGCCGAAATCGACAAGGTCCTGGTGCTGCGCGATGGGGCGGTGGAGAAATTCGGGCCGACGCGCGAGCTGCTCGCGCCGGCACGGCCGCGCGTAGCGGAAGCGGCACTCGGCACCGTGGCGGGCATCCGGCCGCAGGCGCTCGAGCGATGAGCGGCCTGCGAGGCCTGTTGCTTCCCGCGCTGGACGTCGAGCGAGCCGACCAGCCGTGGCCGCTGATCCGCGCTGGCATGCTGGTGATCGTCCTGCTCGTGGCGGCTATTGCGACGTGGACGTGGCTCGCGCCCCTTTCCGGCGCGGTGATCGCCACCGGCGTAGTGAAGGTGGACATGAACCGCAAGACCGTGCAGCACCAGGAGGGCGGCCTGGTCGGCGAAATCCTGGTGCGCGACGGCAGCCGGGTTCGAGAGGGCGAGACGCTCATCGTGCTCAAGGACGTGCGAGTCGATGCGGGCAACGAGGCGATCCGCACCCAGCTCCACGCCGAGCTCGCCAAGGCGGCGCGGCTTTCCGCGGAGCAAAGCGGCGCCAAAACGGTGACGTTTCCCGAAGAGCTTCTCGAGCGCAGCGCTTCGCCGCGCTTTGCCGAATTCCTGCGGCGAGAGACGGCGGTGTTCCGCGCGCGGCGGGAGGCGCTTGCCAACCAGCTCGCCCTCATCCGCGTGCAGGTGCGCGACACCCAGGGCGAAATCAAGGCGCGCAACGAACAGATGGCCGCCGACGACTCCGCCATTCGCTACCAGCGCGAGGAGCTGGCGCAAAACCAGTCGCTTGCCGACCAGGGCTTCGTCACCAAGAACCGCCTGCTGGCGCTGCAGCGCGCGGGCGTGGAATACGAGGCACGGCGGGCGGAAGGCGCCGCGGAGCTGGCGCGCGCGCAGGCCAAGATTTCGGACCTCGAGCTGCGAGCCGAAACGCTGCGCAGCAGCGCCCAGCAGGAGGCGTCCAACGAGCTGCGGCAGACCACGGCGGCCGTTTTCGAGCTGCGCGAGCGGCTGCGGCCGGCGCAGGACGCCGAAGCGCGCCAGCGCATCGCCGCACCAATCACCGGCGTGGTGGTGGACCTGCGGGTTACCGCGGTGAACGGAATCATCGCGCCGCGCGAGCCGATCCTCGATATCGTCCCCGACAACGCGAGCCTGGTGATCGAGGCGCGGCTGCGCCCGGAGGACATCTCGTTCGTGGCGATCGACGCCCTGGCCGATGTGCGCCTGACTTCGTTTCGGCAGCGCATCACACCCACGGTCCAGGGCGTGGTGACCTACGTGTCCGCCGACCGGCTGGTCGACGCCAAGACGAACACTCCGTATTACGCTGCGCACGTGCACGTCGGCGCGGAGGCGCTGCAAAAGGCGGGCGATCTCAAGCTGCAGGCGGGAATGCCGGCCGAGGTTTTCGTGCAGACTACCTCCCGCAACGCACTGCAATACCTGCTCGATCCGTTCCTCGGATTCCTGCAACGCTCGCTGCGCGAGCAGTAGGCCTCCTCCAAGCACGGCACGGCAGTAAAGCCTGAGCTGCGCTAGGATGCGCGGCTCTATGAACTACCTCGTCGGCATTGACATTGGCGGCACCTTTACCGATTGCGCGATCGTCGATCGCGCGGGCAAGCTGCTGACCACCAAGGTCCCCTCCACGCCGGGCGATTTCTCGCGCGGCATGATGGACGCGCTCGACGCCGGCGCCCAGGCGCTCGGCGTGAAGCTCGCCGACTTCTGCCGCGACATCGCCTTCCTGTCGCACGGCACCACCGTCGGCACCAACACCATCATCCAGAAAAAGGGGGCGCGCGTCGGCCTGATCACCACCAAGGGCCATGAGGACGCGATCCACATCATGCGCGGCTCGCGCGGCTACGGCGGGCGCGACATCCGCAAGGTGGTGCATTTCCCCGAGACCTCGAAGCCGGCGCCGATCGTGCCCAAGCGCCTGATCCGCGGCGTCTCGGAGCGCGTCGATTGCTTCGGCGAAGTCGTGGTCGCCCTGAACGAGTCCCAGGCGCAGGCGGCCATCGAGGAGCTGGTCGGCGAGGGCGTCGAGGCCATCGCCATCTGCTTCCTGTGGTCGTTCCGCAATCCGGCTCACGAGCTCAGGGTGAAGGAGCTGGTGCGGAAAATGAAAC
The DNA here is from genome assembly GCA_035251855.1 of Burkholderiales bacterium. GTDB lineage: Bacteria > Pseudomonadota > Gammaproteobacteria > Burkholderiales > SG8-39 > SCGC-AG-212-J23. The sequence continues at coordinate 5,116 of DATFDV010000088.1, forward strand.
CGGATCTCTTCGTCACCTGCTCGGTCGACATCGCGCCGAAGTGGGGCGAGTACGAGCGCGTCACCGCCACGGCGCTGAATGCATACCTCGGCCCGGTGATGTCGAGCTACCTCGGCAGGATCAACGAGTCGGTGGTCAAGCTGGGCTACCGCCATGGACTGCAGATCACGCAGTGCGGCGGCGGCACGGTGCCGGTGGAGCGCGCTGGCGACGCGCCGCTTCTCACGCTCGATTCCGGGCCGGTGTCGGGGGTTACCGCGTCGATGTTCCTCGGCGCGGCGATGGGCGAGGAGAACGTCATCACCACCGACATGGGCGGCACCTCGTTCGACGTATCGATCATCTACGGCGGCAAGCCGGCCTACTCCTTCATCAGCAACACCGACCAGTACGAATATTTCCTGCCGAAAGTGGACCTGCAGGCGATCGGCGCCGGCGGCGGCAGCCTGGTACGCGTGCAGCCCGAGGCGCGCACCATGACCGTCGGCCCGGACAGTGCAGGCGCCTTTCCCGGACCGGTCTGCTACGGGCGCGGCGGCACCATCCCCACGGTGACCGATGCGCAGCTGGTGCTCGGTTACCTGGACGCCGACAACTTCGCCGGCGGCCGCATGAAGCTCGACAAGGCGTCGGCGCTGCGCGAGATTTCGATGGTCGGGAAGAGCATCGGCCTCTCGCCGATGGAAACCGCCGCCGGCATCTGCCGCATCGTCGAGCTGCAGATGGCGGACGTGATCCGCAAGGTCACGGTCGAGAAAGGCTACGACCCGCGCGACTTCGTGCTGTTCGCCTTCGGCGGCGCCGGCCCGGCGCACGCCGGCGTGTTCGCGCGCGAGCTCGGGGTGCGGAAAATCGTGATTCCGCAAAGAAAGGCGGCGTCGACCTGGTGCGCGTTCGGCGCCGCGGCGGCCGACGTGCTGCACATCTTCGAGCACAGCGAAATCATGGTGATGCCGGTGCCGGCGAAGCGGGTCAACGACCGCCTGGACCAGCTCGCGCGAAAAGCCTCGGCGCTGATGAAGAGCGAGAACATCGCCGCCGGCCGGCAGCGCTTCGAGTTCTCGCTCGACGTGCGCCACAAAGGCCAGATCAACGAGGTGGAAATCCTGCTGCCGTGGGAACGCCTCGCCGGCGGCTACGAGCCCGCCCTGCGCAAGCTGTTCGTGGAGAAGTACGAGAAGCTCTACGGCCGGGGCTCGGCGCTGGCCGGCGCGCAGCTCGAGATCGTGGTGTGCCGGCTGCGGGCGCGCGCGCTGACGCCGCGGCCGAAGCTGGTGAGCAAAAAGTCCGGCAAAAGGGCGATTCCGCGTGGTGCGAAACGCACAACGCGCTCCATCTACTGGCCCGACCTGAAGAAATACCGTGCCACGCCGGTGTTCGACGGGGAAAATCTCCTGATCGGCAACCAGGTGAAGGGCCCGGCAATCGTGGAAACGGCGGATACGACGGTGGTGGTGCATCCCGGGAGGACGCTGCGCCTCGACCCGCTGGGCAACTTCGAAATCACGTTTTAGGGGAGAACATGGAGACCTGCACGGTAGAAACGGGCCTGCTCAAAAAGAAGCCCTGCGGCAGCAACGCCGTCACGCACTGCGCGAATTGCGAGCAGCCGTTGTGCAAGCAGCATGTGGTCGCGCAGAAACCGGCCGGCAAGTTCATGTGCAAGGAATGCGATGCCGCGCGGCGCGACTTCGAGAAGAACACCCCGCCGACGCCCGTGAAGGTCGCCGCGGCGCCCGCTTCAGACGCGGCCAAGAACCCTCCGACCAAGCAGGCGCCCAAGCCAGCGCCGGTGGAAGCGAAGGTCGACGACGGCGGCGCGCTCGAGTTCACCCCGAGCACGGACAAAAAGTAGCGCTTCAGGCTCTACAATTCGGGGCGCATGAACGCCCCGCTCAAGAAGCTTTCGGAGCTCACCGGCGTCGCCTTCGACGGCGTGCGCAGCGGCTATGTGCCGCCGAAGAAGCTGTCGATTTCAAAAAAGCTGCGTTTGCACCGGAAAGCCAAACGCAGCATCGACCCGGTCACGTTCGAGGTGGTACGCCACGCGCTTTGGAATGTGAACGAGGAGCACGGCGCGACGATCCAGCGCCTTTCGGGCTCGCCGGTGGCGATGTACGCGCTGGATCTCAATCCCTCGATCCTCACCGAGGACGCCGAGTTCGTCTACTTCGGCCCCTACATGCAGTACATGTCCGGCGTCACCGACACCCAGGTGAAGTGGACCCTGGAGAACCGCAGCGACAACCCGGGCATCGCCGAGGGCGACATGTTCCTCGCCAACGATCCGTGGGTGGGCGCGGCGCACCAGATGGACGTGATGCTGCTCTGCCCGGTGTTCTGGAAGGGCGAGCTCTTCTGCTGGGTGACCAACTGCCTGCACCAGTACGACATCGGCGGCATCACGCCGGGCAGCTTCTGTCCTTCGGCGCGCGATGCGTTCGACGAAGGGATTCTGATTCCGCCGGTGAAGATCGTGGAGCGCAACGAAATTCGCCGCGATATCGAAGAGGTGTACCTGCGCAGCTCGAGAAAGCCGTCGGCGGTGGCGCTCGACTTCCGCGCGCAGCTCGCCGGCAACATGACGGCCCGGGACCGAATCCTCAGTTTGATCGGAAGGTATGGGGCCGAGACCGTAAAGGGGGTGATGCGCAAGATCCTCGACGACGGCGAGCGCGCGTTCCTGAAGAAGCTCGCCGCCCTGCCCGACGGCGTGTGGCGTGATCGCACCTACGTGGAATGCTGCCGCCCCGGCGACCGGGAGGTCCATAAGGTTTGCTTAACTTTAAGAAAAATCAACAACCGCCTGGTGTTCGAAAACGAAGGCACCGCCCCGCAGGCCGGCGGCATCAACGCCACCTACTCCGGCTGGCGCGGCGCGATCATGGTGGCGCTGAACGAGCTCATGTGCTGGGAGCAGTACTACGCGGTCGGCGGCGCGCTGCGCCACGTCGAGTTCAACCCGACCCCCGGCACCCTGAACTGCGCCGACTTCCCCGCCTCGGTGTCCACCGCGCCGGTGCAGTGCATGGAGATCTCGCTCTACCCCGCCTACAACGTGCTCTCCAAGATGATCTATCCCGATCCGGCGCTGCGCCGCGACGTGATGTGCATCGGCGGCACCAGCCAGTGGCCGGCGACCATCTTCCGCGGCATCGACCAGTGGGGCGAGCGCTACGGCTACCTGCTGGTCGACCCGATCGGCGGCGCGATCGGCGCGTTCTCGCACGCCGACGGCATCTCCACCGGCGGCCAGGCGCGCACGCCGATCTGCAAGCTGCCCAATGTGGAGCACACCGAGCAGAGTTTCCCGGTTCTGTTCTTATACAGAAAGGAAATTACCGACTCCGGCGGCGCCGGCAAGTTTCGCGGCGGGCTCTCGGCCGAGTCCTGCTTCATTCCGCACGGCACGGACAGGATCACGCACGACACCCTCTCCTCCGGCAACGCGGTCCCGACCTCGACCGGCATGATGGGCGGCTACCCCGGCGCGGTTAATCGCTATCGCTTCCTGAAGGACTCGGACATCGCGCAGCGCATGAAGCGTGCGGAGCTGGTACGCGATATCGATGAGTTGAAAGGCAGCGCGGAAGAGCTCGGCCTGCGGCAGCAGGACTTCTCGCAGAACCCGGCGGACGTGTACGCGGTGCTATGGTCCGCCGCCGGCGGCTTCGGCGACCCGCTCGAGCGCGACCCGGCGAGGGTCGCCGCCGACGTCGAGAACGGCGACGTCTCGGAGAAAACCGCGCTGGAAGTGTATGGCGTGGTGCCGAACGATGCCCGCGCCACCGAGCGCCGGCGCACCGAGCTGCGCGCGCGGCGGATCCATGGCTTTGCGGGTTCGGTCGAAAAGCTTTCCGGCAAAGTACGTTTCCTCGCGACCGAGAGCGTGGCAGTGCACGACAACCTGCACTACGGCTGCGCGAAGTGCGCCACCGACCTCGGGCCGATCAGCCGCAACTACAAGGAGCGCTGCGTTCGCAACGACCTGCCGGTCGAGGCGGCGAACCCGATCGTCGGCGACCCGAAGCGCTTCATCGACCCGCGGCCGCAGTTCCGGCAGTTCTGCTGCCCGGGCTGCGGCCTGCTGATCGAAAACGAAATCGCGATCGAGAGCGATCCGCTGCTCAAGGACGTGGAGATCCTCTTCGCGAGCTAGTATCGCCTGATGCCCTCCGCGTCCGAAAACGCGCGCCTCGCCAGCACGCACTTCACCAGCGGCCTCGGCAAACGCAAGGCCGGACGACTGACGGAGGCCTTCGCCGACTTTTCGCGCGCCGCCGAGCTCGCGCCGCAGGAACCCGACTATCTGCGCCAGGCGGCGGAGCTCGCCTACCTCGTCGGCCAGCCGCAGGTGGCGCTCGCGTACTGCGCCAGGATGCGCAGCATCGCCCCCGAGCTCGAGGTGATCGACCTGCTGGAGGCGCAGATCCGCTTCAGCGGCGAGCACTACCTGCAGGTGATGGCGCGCATCCTCCAGGCGGTGAAGCCGCGCACCTATGTCGAGATCGGCGTCGAGCATGGCACTTCGCTGCGCCTGGTGCAGGCGCCGACGCTGGCGATCGGCATCGACCCGGAGCCGAAGCTGGCGGGGCCGCTCGCCCCGAACCAGAAAGTCTTCGCCGAGACCAGCGACGCCTTCTTCGCCAGCCGCGATGCGCGCGCCGAGCTGGGCGGCCTGCCGATCGACCTCGCCTTCATCGACGGCATGCACCAGTTCGAATACGCGCTGCGCGACTTCTACAACCTCGAGCGCTACTGCACGCGCGACTCGACCATCCTCATCGACGACTGCTATCCGCTGAACCGGGAGACCGCCGAGCGCGAGCGCCGCCGCGAGTTCTGGAGCGGCGATATCTGGCGCCTGATCCTGCTGCTGAAGAAGTACCGCCCGCAGCTCTCCATCCACATCGTCGCCACGCCGCCCTGCGGCCTGACCATCGTGCGCGGCCTCGACCCCGACTCGCGCTTCCTGCGCGAGCACCACGACCGGCTGTGCGCGGAATTCCTCGCGCTCGACTACGCCTTCCTCGAGGACGACATGCCGGGGAAGCTGAATCTCTTCCCGAACGACTGGGCGAAGGTGCGCGCGCTGCTCGGATGACCGCGACGCATCGACGCGTTGAGGAGGGCCTGCAGCACCACGGCGCCGGGCGGCTGCGCGAAGCCGAAGCGCTTTACCGCCAGGCCCTGGCCGAGGATCCGCAGAACATCGACGCCCTGCATTTTCTCGGCGTGGTGGCGCTGCAGCGCGGCGATCCGGCGCAGGCAGTGGTGCTCATCTCGCAGGCGCTTTCGCGCAACCCCGCGAATCCGCCGGCGTGCAACAACCTCGGACTCGCCCTGGCTGCGCAAGGCAAGCGGCGCGAAGCCGTAAGCGCCTGGCTCGAGGCGCTCGCGCTGCATCCGGAGTTCGCCGATGCGGCGCACAACCTGAGAGAGAACCTGCGCGTGCTGCAACCCGACCCGGCGTCGGATGCGCATTTCAGCCAGGGAAACGCTGACAAGGACCAGGGACGTCTGGCGGAGGCGATCGCCAGCTACCAGAAGGCCGTTGCCCTTGCGCCCGCCTTCGCCGCCGCCCACGTCAACCTCGGTGGCGCCCTCGCCCAGCAAGGCCGGCACGCCGAGGCCTGCCTCAGCTTTCGAAAAGCGCTGGTGCTCGAGCCCGAGCTTCCCGGAGCCTGGTTCAACCTGGGTTTCTGCGCCTACCAGCTGGGTGACCACGCCTCGGCGAGAACCGCGCTCGCCAGGTATCTGAAGGCGCAGCCGCAGGACCGCGACGCCCTGATGGTGCTGGCCGCAATCCATTTCCTCTCCAACGAGCTCGACGAGGCCGCGGGCTGCGTCGAGCGGGTCCTCGCCGGCGATCCCAACGCCGCGGCCGCTCACAGCCTGATGGCCGACGTGCTTCGCAACCAGGGGCGCCACCGCGAGGCGCTGCGCCATTACGAGCTCGCCGTGGCCCACGACCCCCATCCGGTGATCGCGTTCCAGAACCTGCTGTTCTTCATGATGTGCGCGCCGGGCTTCTCGGCGGCCGACCTCCACGCCAGGCACCGGGAATTTGCGCGGCGCTTCGAGCAGCCGCTTCTTTCGCCGGCGCCGCCCGCGTTGCGCAACGGGCGCGAGCCCGGCCGCCGGCTCAAGCTCGGCTATCTCTCGCCGGAATTCCGCGCCAACGTCGTCGGCCAGTACCTGCAGCCGATTCTCGAGCACCACGACCGCGCGCAGTTCGAGCTCCACGCCTTTTTCACCGGCCGCGCCCGCGACAGCGTCACCGAGCGCATCGCGTCGCTGGTCGATCATTTTCACGACGTAGGAGCGCTTTCGGACGAGGCGCTCGCGGCACGCGTGCGCAGCCAGCAGATCGACATCCTGGTCGACCTCTGCGGCCATGGGCCCGGCGGACGGATACTGGCGTTTGCGCGCCGGTTGGCCCCGGTGCAGGTGAACTACCTCGACTATTCCGCGACCACCGGCCTGTCCTCGATCGACTATCGCCTGACCACCGAGTATTGCGATCCCAGCGGCGTCGCCGAGCAATATTATTCGGAGCAGCTCTACCGCCTGAAGGACACGTTCTGGACCTACAACCCTTCCGTGCGGCTGCCGCTCACCGATCTGCCGATGAAATCGAGCGGCGCGGCGACTTTCGGCAGCTTCAACCTGTACTACCGCATCACCAGCGAAGTGCTGGACCTGTGGATGCGCGTGCTGCAGGCGATCCCGCGCTCGCGGCTGCTCATCGTCGGCGTGCCCGCCGGATCGACGCACGCCGCGCTGCTCGAGCGCCTGGATCGCGCGGCCATTTCCCGCGAGCGCGTTGCCATCCATGGCGTGGTGCCCTACCAGAAGTACAACGAGCTGATGGGCGAGGTGGACATCGCCCTCGCGCCGTTTCCCTATAACGGCGCCACCACCGTCATGGACTGCCTGTGGAACGGCCTGCCGGTGGTGGCGAAAGCCGGCGCCGAAACCTTCACCACCCGGCTAGGCTGCAGCGTGCTCGCCTCCATGGGACTGTCCGAGCTGATCGGCGCCGACGACGATGGCTACCTCCGCATCGCCGAGCGCCTCGCCGCCGACGCGCCCAGGCTCGCCGAGCTGCGCCGCACGTTGCGGGAAAGGCTGGAGCGCTCGCCGATGCGCGACTTTCCGGGATTTACGCGCGAGCTCGAGTACGCTTATCGCGCGATGTGGAAAAGGTGGTGCGCATGAGCTTCGAGCAGGTGGGTTACGACGAGGCGATGCGCCGCGCACGCAGCATCGTGCCGACGCTGCGCGAGCGCGCGCAGAAGTGCGAGGACGCGCGCGTGCTGCTGCCCGAGAACGAGAAGCTGCTGCACGAGACGGGACTGTTCCGCTTCCACCAGCCCAAGCGCTTCGGCGGCATGGAGCTGCCGTTCGTCGCGGTGGTGGACATCGTCGCCGAGCTGGCGCGCGCCTGCCCCTCGACGGCGTGGAACGTCGGCAACCTCGGCTGCCACCACTGGATCCTCGGCTATTACGAGCCCGAGACGCAGCACGAGCTGTGGGACCAGAACCCGGACGTGCTCATTGCGTCCTCCATCGCTCTGGCGGCGGGCCGGGGCAAGCGCGCGCCGGGTGGATTCGAGGTGTCGGGAAAGTGGCCGTTCTCCTCCGGCGTCGACAACTCGGACTGGAACATGCTCGCCGTCACCATCTACGAGGATGAGAAAGCGGTGGATTGGCGCCTGTGCCTGGTGCCGAAGAGCGACTACAGGGTGATCGACACCTGGTACGCGATGGGCATGGTCGGCACCGGCAGCAAGGACATCGAGGCGCGCGAAGTGTTCGTGCCCGAGCGGCGCGCGCTCGCCCTCGCCCGCTGCCGCGGCGGGCTCGAACATCCGGGCGCGGCCATCAACAAAGGTGATTTATTCAAAGTGCCCATCGTCGCCTCCGCCGGCCACCCACTGTCGGCCACCGCGCTCGGCACGGCCGAAGGCGCTTTTGAACACGTCTTGAACGCATTCAAGACCAGAATGGGAACCTACACCGGCGCGAAGGTCGCGGACTTCCAGGCGGTGCAGGTCAAGCTTGCGCGGGCGCGCTGCCTGATCGACTCGGCGCGGCACCTGATGCGCAATTCGGCCATGGTTTTCCAGGAAAATCATTCTTTGGCGGTTGAAGAAAAACTCCGCTTACGGGCGCAGAATGCCTTCGCGGTCTCGCAGTCGCGCGAGGCGGTCGAAACGCTCTGGTCGTTCTACGGCGCCAATGCCATCTATACTCGCGATCCGCTGCAGCGGTATCTGCGCGACGTGCAGGCGGCAAGCCAGCATTTCTCGTTCAACTTCGATATCGCCGGCGCGGCTTTCGGAATGACCGCCCTGGGCGGAAAATACGCCAACCCGACCTTGTGAACCGCTAATGACAACAATACGCCCGCTGCATTTCCTCCTGCTCTTCACGTTCTTCGTCTTCGGCCAGTCGCGTGCGCAGCAAGCCGAGTATCCGAACCGGACCGTGAGGGTGGTGGTCCCCTTCCCTCCTGGCGGCGCGCCCGACCTCGTCGGCCGCACGCTCGCCAACCGGCTGAGCGAGCGCCTCGGGCAGCCGTTCGTGGTCGAGAACCGCACCGGCGCCGGCGGCAACATCGCCGTGGAGGCGGTGGCGCAGGCGGCACCCGACGGCTACACCCTGCTCGCGCCGTCCGACGGCCCGCTGGTGATCAACCCCAACGTCTACGAGAAGGTCAATTTCAACCCGCTCAAGGACCTCGCGCCGATCTCGCTCGTGGCGAGCGTCGGCCTCACGCTGATGGCCTGCCCCAGCGTGCAGGCGAATACCGTCGAGGAGGTGATCGCGCTGGCGAAGAAGCGCAAGGTGTCCTACGCCACCTCGGGCTTCGGCAGCAGCCAGCACATGGTGGGCGAGATGCTCAAGGCCTCGGGCGACATCGACCTGGTGCACGTGCCGTACAAGGGCTTCGGCCAGGCGGTGACCGACGTCATCTCGTGCAACGTCGATCTCATCTTCGGCGCCATCTCCACCGGCATTCCGCATGTCAACTCGGGCAAGCTGAAGGCGATCGCGGTCACCACCCCGCGGCGCCACGCCGGCCTGCCGTCGACCCCCACCTTCCGCGAGGCGGGCCACCCGCAGGTGGCGATCGAGGCCTACATGGGCTTGCTCGCGCCCGCGGGGACGCCGCCCGCGATCATCAAGCGGCTGCATGCCGAGGTGATCGCGATCCTCAAGGAGAAGGAGACCATCGCGCGCCTCACCAGCGCCGGCCTGGACCTCGTCGGCAACACGCCCGACGAGTTCGCCGAGCGCCTAAAAGCGGACCTGGAGAAGTTCGGCAAGATCGCCCGCTCGCTGGACGCGCGGGTCCAGTAGCTTCTTCCGGGCGTCCAGGAACAGCTGCGCCAGCACGTCGCGCTGGGCGTGGCTGCCGCCGAGCTCTTGCAGCCGGCCTTGCAGCGGCGACATGAGCGACACCACCCGCTCGTGCTCGCCGCGCCGGTGCGAGAGCACCGCCTGGCATACCGGCAGCGCCACTTCGCGCACCACGGGTGAAGCGCTCTGCCCCATGGCCTCGAGCATCGCCTGCGCGTGGGCGTCGCGCCCGGTGGCGGCGAGCGCCATCATCCAGTGCGGCAGCGTGAACGCCGACAGCAGGTCGCCGATGCGCGCCTGCGCCTTGTCGGCGAGCTCGCTCCAGCGCGGGCCGACGTTCACGCCGCGCAGCTCGAGCCGCAGCAGCATCGAGGCGGCGTTCTGCACGTCGACGTAGAAGTCCGGCATCGCCGCGGTGAGCGGCGACGAAAGGTCGCGGAAGCGCCGGTCGTAGAGGTCGAGCACCGCGTCGAACTCGCGGCGCGCGAGATGGAACATCGCGCCATGCCACCACAGGTGGTGCAGGAACAGGCCTTTTCCGCGCCAGTGCTGCTCGAGGCCGGCGAGCCAGGCGAGGCCTTCGGCCGGCCGGCGCTGCATCTCGAGCACGTGCGCCACGGCGTGCGCTCCCCACACGTCGGTGGGATCGAGCTCCACCGCGCGGCGTCCCATGCGCTCGGCAGCCGCATAGTCGCCAGTCTCTTCCAGCGCGAACGCCAGGCAGGCGAGGAAGCCCGAATCGTCGGCCCAATGCGCTGCCACGCGCTCGAGCGAGGCGCGCATCTCTCGCGCCCGGCCCAGCCAGAAGTAGTTGGCATGCAGCAGGCGCAGCGCCAGGGCATCGCGCGGCCAGGCAGCGAGGATGGCCTCCCATTCGCGCAGCGCGCTTTCCAGGTCGCCGGCGATCCAGCGCCCGAGCGCGCTCACGTGCGCCCGTTCGCGCGGTGTGGCGGCCGCGGCGTGCAGGGCAGCGGCGCGCTGCGCGTCCGCCGCCGCCGGGACCATG
>DATFDV010000089.1:0-13244 GCA_035251855.1 Burkholderiales bacterium
TTCGGCGCGGCGGCGGGCGGTGCGGCCGGCGCGCCGGTGGCAGCCGCCGAGGGAGGCTTGGTGATCGCATCCTTGTCGGCGATGCCGGCAGCCGTGGCCGTCGCCGCCACCTGCTGCACAGCGGCGGCGCGTTGCGCGACGGCGGCCTGCGCGCCGCCCAGCACGGAGCCCGAGGCAGCCTTCGCCTGGTCGGCTGCCGCTTTCATCTGCGAGGGGCGCAGCACCATCGTCTTCTCGAAATCGGCCTTCTCGCCGGTGGCGGTGGGCGCGGCGTCGCCGACGAACTTGAGCTTGTACTTGCCCAGCTCGACCACGTCGTTGTTCTGCAGGAAGTGCTTCTTGACCGGGTTGCCGTTGACCACCGTGCCGTTGGTGCTTCCGAGGTCTTCGAGGAACGAATCGTTGAGGATGGTGACGATCACCGCGTGCTCGCCGCTTACCGCAAGGTTGTCGATCTGGATGTCGTTGTGCGGCTTGCGGCCGATGGTGGTGCGCTCCTTCGTCAAGGGAATCTCCTTGAGCACCAGGCCGTCCATGCTGAGTATCAGTTTCGCCATAGCGGGTCCGCGGGGGTTATTTTAGCCAGCCGAAAACCTTGCCCATGACGCCGCGGCGGCCGGGGTACTCCCGTAGGACGCGGACCAGTATAACCGAAACGTTATCCCGCCCCCCGTTGTCGTTGGCCATCTGCACCAGGTGCTGGGCCGCGAGCTTGAGGTTGCCCTTGCCCAGCGTCTGCAGCGTCATGGCGATGTCCTCGTCCTCCACCATGTCGCACAGGCCATCGGAGCACAGCAGGTAGATGTCGCCGGACCTGGTCGGGTACTCGTGGATCTCGGGCTCGACCGTCGGGTCGATGCCGAGCGCCTTGGTCACCAGGTTCTTGTGCTGCGCCTTCTTTGCCTGCTCCGGCGTGATGATTCCGGAATCGATCTGCTCCTGCAGCAGCGAATGGTCGCGCGTCACCTGGCTGAACTCGCCGTCGCGCAGCATGTACAGGCGCGAGTCGCCGAGGTGGGCGACCAGCATGCGGTTGTCGTAGAACAGGCACACCACCAGCGTGGTGCCCATGCCGGCGTACTGTGCCTGGCTCTGCGCCGCCTGGTAGATCGAGCTGTTCGCCTTCAGCACCTGGTCGCGCACCAGCCGCGCCGCGATCTCTTCGCTGGTCGCGTTGTCGACGTCGTACGGCTTCGCGTTGGCGAGGATCTGGCGCATCTCGGTGACGATCACCGTGGTGGCCATGCCGCTCGCCACTTCGCCGGCGTTGTAGCCGCCCATGCCATCGGCGAGCACCACCAGCCCGTTCGCGGCGTCGGCCGCGATCGAATCCTCATTGTGCGAGCGCACCATGCCCGGATCGGTGCAGGTGGCAATCTCGAGGTTCTGGCTGAGGTCCATTAACGAACAGCTGCCAGACCACGAACAGCCGCCAGATGCCGGCAAAAACCGAATTTCAAAAAGCGCCCCTCCCGCTTATCCCTGGGGCGCATTGTTGCAGCCTTATGCGAGAAGAGTCAACGATTTAGCTGACTCAGGTCCCACTCAGGTTCCGAGGATGGCGCCCGCCTTGATGCTGCCCGCGGCAAGCAATTCAGCGGCCGCGACCTTCTTGCCGTCGCCGAGCTTTGCGCGCAGCACTTCGATGCGCCCGCCCTGCGCGGTGACCTGGAAGGACTTGTCCGTCACTTCAACCACTTCGCCGATTTTTCCCTTCACGGCGCCGAAGGTGCGTACCGGATGCTTGCGGGCATCGAAAATCTGCAGCTCCGCGCCGCCGAGCGTGCTCCAGGCGCCCGGCGCCGGATTGCAGCCGCGGATCGTGTTGTAGATGAAGTCGACGTGGTTCGCCCAGTTGAGCTTGGCCTCGGCCTTGCGGCACCAGCCCTCGTAGGTGGCCTGCGATTCGTCCTGCACCACCTCGTGATGCTTGTTCTTGAGGAGCAGATCCGCCGCTTCGAGCATCGCCTGCACCCCCAGCGGGAACAGGCGGTCGAAATACACCGTGCCCAGCGTGTCGTCGGGGCTGATCGGGGTTTCCTTCTGCAGCACCACCGGGCCTTCGTCGAGGCCGTCGGTCGGGCGGAAGATGGTGAGGCCGGTCTTGCTCTCGCCGCGGATGATCGGCCAGTTGATCGACGACGGCCCGCGGTACTTGGGCAGCAGCGAAGGGTGGTACTGGATCGTGCCGCGCTTCGGGATGTTGACGAAATCCTGCGGTGCGAACTGCAGCACGAACGCCATGATGCCGAGGTCGACGTTGAGCTTTTTCAGGGCTTGCTTTGCCTCATCACCCTTGAGGGAGGCGAACTGGAACAACGGCACGCCCTTCTCCTGCGCCGCCACCTTGAGCGCATCGGGCCGGGCGCCGGGCTTCTCCGGCGCGCAGAACACGCCCGCCACCTCGTCCTTGCGCGCGAGGAACGCCTCGAGCACCGCCTTGCCGAAATCCTGCTGACCGATGATCGCGATTTTCATGCGGCTTTCTTCGGCGGCATCGACAGCGCGCCCGCGCTTTTCAGCGTTTTTATTTTCGCCTCTTCATAACCCAGAACCTCTCGCAGGATTTCGTCGGTGTGCTCGCCGAGCGTCGGCGAGCGCTCGATCTTCGCCGGCGACTCCGACAGCTTGATCGGCATGCCGACGTTCCACCACTTGCCGCGCTGCGGATGGTCGAGCTCGACCCACATGTCGCGGCCGCGCACGTGCTCGTCGGTGGCGAGGTCCTGCGTGCTCATGATCGGCCCGCACGGCACGTCGAGCGGGTTGAGGATCGCCATCAGCTCGCGCTTGGTGTACTTCTCGGCGAACTTGTTGATCAGCGTCCACATCAGGTTCTGGTTCTTGCGCCGATCATTGATCTTGGCGAAGCGCGCGTCGGCGGCCATCTCCGGCATGCCCACGTCCGGGCCGATGCGCTTGGCGAGGTCTTCCCACACCGCCTCCTGCACCACCACGTAGAGCCAGTCGTTGGGGCCGTGCGGCTTGCAGTGGATCGCGTTGCCCAGCTGGCCGCCGCCCGAATCGTTGCCGGCGCGCGGCACGTCGCCCATGCCCTTGTAGGTCGGCACCGAAAACTCCGACAGGTCGCCGCGCGTGAGGCGCTGGTGGTCGCGGAATTTCACGCGGCACAGGTTCATCACGCCGTCCATCATCGCCACTTCGACGTACTGGCCTTTTCCGGTCTGTTCGGCCTGCCGCAAGGCGGCCAGCAGGCCGATTGCCAGATGCAGCCCGGTGCCGCTGTCGCCGATCTGCGCACCGGTAACAAAAGGAGGCCCCTCCGGTAGGCCTGTCGTGCTCATCGCGCCGCCCATCGCCTGCGCCACGTTCTCGTAGGCCTTGAACTCGGCGTACGGCCCGCTCGAGCCGAAGCCCTTGATCGAGCCCATCACGATCTTCGGGTTCAGCTCGCGGATCTTCTCCCACGGAAAGCCGAAGCGCTCGAGCACCCCGGGGCCGAAGTTCTCCATGATGATGTGGCATTTCTTCAGCAGGTCGACGAACACCTGCTTGCCTTCGGTGGTCTTCATGTTCACGGTGATCGAGCGCTTGTTGCAGTTGAGCATCGTGAAGTACAGCGAGTCGGCGTTCGGCACGTCGCGCAGCTGGCCGCGCGTCGCGTCGCCTTGCGGGTTTTCGAACTTGATGACGTCGGCTCCCATCCAGGCGAGCAGTTGACTGCAGGTGGGTCCGGCCTGGACATGGGTCATGTCCAGAATGCGGACGCCTTTGAGTGCTTCCATTTTCCCTCCGGGAAATTACTTCTTCTTCGCGGCGCTCGGATTCAGGCTGGTGATGCGCCCGCTCTCGGTCCCCGCGGTCTCGTCGATCACCGCGTTGATCAGCGTGGGCTTCCTCGAGCGCAGCGCCTCTTCCATCGCCTTCCTCAGCTCGGCCGGCGTGGTGGCGTTCACGCCGACGCCGCCGAACGCCTCCATCAGCTTGTCGTAGCGCGCGTTCTTCACGAACACGGTGGGCGCCGGGTCGCGTCCGTTGGGATCCACGTCGGTGCCCTTGTACACGCCGTTGTTGTTCATGATCACGATGCACACCGGCAGGTTGTAGCGGCAGATGGTCTCGACTTCCATGCCGGAGAAGCCGAAGGCGCTGTCGCCTTCGATGGCGATCACCGGCTGCTTGGTGACTACCGCGGCGGCCACGCAATAGCCCATGCCCACGCCCATGATGCCCCAGGTGCCCACGTCGATGCGCTTCCTCGGCCTGTAGACGTCGACGATGCTGCGCGTGAAGTCGAGGGCGTTGGCGCCTTCGTTGACCAGCATCGCGTCCGGGTTGGCCTTCACGATGTCGCGCACCACGTTGAGCGCACTGTGGAAGTTCATCGGCGAGGGATTCTTCGCCAGCGTCTCGGACATCTTGGCGATGTTGGCGCTTTTCTTCTCCTTGATCGCATTGGTCCAGTCGGCCGGCGGTTTCGCCCACCCGGAACCCATACCGGAGAGCAAAGCAGAAACACACGAACCAATATCCCCCACCAGCGGCGCGTCGATGCGCACGTTGCTGTCGGCCTCCTGCGGCGAGATGTCGACCTGGATGAACTTCTGAGCGCCCCAGTCCTTGTGGCCCTTGCCGCCCCAGGTCTTGCCCTTGCCGTGCGACAGAAGCCAGTTGAGGCGCGCGCCGATCAGCATCACCACGTCGGCCGCGGGCAGGACGAAGGAGCGCGCGGCGGACGCGCACTGCTCGTGCGTGTCGGGCAGCAGGCCCTTGGCCATCGACATCGGCAGATACGGAATGCCGGTTTTCTCGACCAGCTCTTTGATCTGGGAATCGACCTGAGCATAGGCCGCGCCCTTGCCGAGGATGATGAGCGGTTTTTTCGCACCCTTGAGAAGATCGAGCGCGCGCTTCACCGCGTCGGGCGCGGGAATCTGCTTCGGTGCAGGATCGACGACCTTGATGAGCGATTTCTGCCCAAGCGCCGCATCGATGCTCTGCGCGAACAGCTTGGCGGGCAGGTCGAGATACACGCCGCCCGGGCGGCCGGAAACCGCGGCGCGGATCGCGCGCGCCACGCCGATGCCGATGTCCTCGGCGTGCAGGACGCGGAACGCGGCCTTGGCCACCGGCCGGGCGACGGCGAGCTGGTCCAGCTCCTCGTAGTCGCCCTGCTGCAGGTCGACGATCTCGCGCTCGCTCGAGCCGCTGATCAGGATCATCGGGAAGCAGTTGACGGTGGCATGGGCGAGCGCGTTGAGGCCGTTCAGGAAGCCCGGCGCCGATACCGTCAGGCAAATGCCGGGCTTCTGCGTCAGGAAGCCGGCAATCGAGGCGGCGTAGCCCGCGTTCTGCTCATGGCGGAACGACAGGACTCTCAGGCCCGCGGCCTGGGCCCTTCGGGTGAGGTCGGTGATCGGAATGCCGGGCAGCCCGTAGATGGTGTCGAGCCCGTTCAGCTTGAGGGCATCGATGACCAGCTGAAAGCCGTCGGCGGTCTGCTGCGCATCGGTGGCGACTTGGGGTTCGACGGTGCCCATGGGGGTGACTCCTGTGAGGGACCGATATGGTAAAAACCCGTGTCGCCTCACAGCCTTGATTGAAGTCAAGGACTACAAATGACTTCCCTTTCCGCGCATCCGCAACGCAACAGCGTCCGCCTTCAACTGCGCCAGAACCCGCTTCTGCAGGGGATCAGCAACAGCCAGTGGGCCGAGCTCGAGCCGCTTTTACTCGTCGCCGACTACCGCAAGGGCGACCCGCTGGTGCGCCAGGGCGACGAGGAGATGGAGCAGTTCTTCATCGTCGAGGGCATGCTCAAGCGCGTGGTGTCCAACCCCGAGGGCCGCGAGATGATCCTGCGCTTCGCCGCCGAGAATGAGATGGACACCTCGTACGCGGCGTGGCGGCTGCGCACGCCGGTGCCCTACTCGATCGTCGCGGTCACCAAGGTGCGCACCGTCGAGCTGTCGATGCCGGTCTGGGCCGAGTTCATCGACAGACACACCGCGCTCAAGGAGCGCTTCGAGTACGAGGTGATGAAGCTGATGTCGGAGGTGATGGCGCACAGCATCACCCTGCACCTGCTCGACGCGCCGGGGCGCCTGTCGCGCTTCCAGCGCAAGCATCCGGAGCTCGCCGGGCGCATCCCCAAGAAGGAGCTCGCCGCCTACCTCAACCTGACTCCGGAAACGCTCTCCCGACTGAAGCAGAAGCTGGGCTGAAGCCGCGCCTAGCGGTTGCGCACTTTGGCGACGGCCCAGCTGATCGCCGGCCAGAAGAGCAGGATCATCGACAGCGTGGTGAGCGTGCCCACCAGCTTGTTGGCGAAGAAAATCGACATCTCGCCCTGCGACACCAGCATCGCCTGGCGGAACGACGACTCCGCGTTGTCGCCCAGCACGATCGCCAGCACCAGCGGCGCCAGCGGGTACTGCAGCTTGCGGAACAGGTAGCCGAAGATACCGAACACCACCACCATCCAGACGTCGAACAGCGCATTGTGCACGGTGTAGGCGCCGATGGTGCAGATGACGATGATGATGGGCGCGATCACCGAGAACGGCACGCGCAGGATGGCGGCGAACAGCGGCACGCAGGTGAGCACCACGATCAGGCCGGCGATGTTGCCGAGATACATGCTCGCGATCAGTCCCCAGACGAAGTCCTTCTGCTCGACGAACAGCAGCGGCCCCGGCTGCAGGCCCCAGATCATCAGGCCGCCGAGCATCACCGCGGCGGTCGGCGAGCCGGGCACGCCGAGCGTGATCATCGGCAGCAGCGCCGAGGTGCCGGCGGCGTGCGCCGCCGTCTCGGGCGCCACCACCCCCTCCACCACGCCGCTGCCGAACTTGTCGCCGTCCTTCGAGAAGCGCCGCGCCACGCCGTAGCTCATGAACGACGCCGGCGTCGCGCCGCCGGGCACGATGCCCATGAAGCAGCCCACGGCGGAGGAGCGCAGCGAGGTCATCCAGTAGCGTGGCAGCTCCTTCCAGGTCTCGAGCACCACGTTGAGGTTGAGCTTGGCCTTGGTGCCGCGGAACTCGAGGCCCTCTTCCAGCGTGAGCAGGATCTCGCCGATGCCGAACAGGCCGATCACCGCCACCAGGAAGTCGAAGCCGCTCAGCAGGTGCGTCGAGCCGAAGTTCAGCCGCAGCGTGCCGGTGACCGGGTCGGTGCCGACCGCGGCCAGCGCGAAGCCGAGCATCATCGCGGCAATGGTCTTGTGCGGCGGCTCCTTGCTCATGCCGACGAACGCGCAGAAGGTGAGCAGGTACACGCCGAAGAACTCCGGCGGCCCGAACGCCAGCGCGAAATCGGCGATCAACGGCGCGGTGAAGGTGATCATTACCACCGCGATCAGCGCGCCGATGAACGACGAGGTGAACGCGGCGGTGAGCGCGGTGCCCGGGCGCCCCTTCTGCGCCAGCGGATAGCCGTCGAAGGTGGTCGCCACCGACCAGGGCTCGCCGGGGATGTTGAACAGGATCGAGGTGATGGCGCCGCCGAAGAGAGCGCCCCAGTAGATGCAGGAGAGCAGGATGATCGCCGAGGTCTGCCCCTCGGGGGTCTGCGCCATGCTGAAGGTGAGCGGCAGCAGGATCGCCACGCCGTTGGCGCCGCCGAGGCCGGGCAGCACGCCGATGATCACGCCGAGCAGCACGCCGGTGAACATCAGCGCCAGGTTCTTCAGCGTCAGCGCGACGCCGAAGCCGTGCATCAGCGACTGGATCTCTTCCATGCTAGCCGATCCCCAGCCAGCGCTCGACCTGCCCCTTGGGCAGCGGCACCAGGAACCAGATCTCGAAGATGACGAACAGCGCCACGCTGTGGCCGAGCGAGACCGCCGCCACCTTCCACCACGGATACTTGCCCAGCCAGCGCATGAACAGCGCCACGAACAGCACCGCCGAGACGTAGATGCCGAGCCAGCCGACCAGCGCCACGAACACCGCGGAGGGCGCGAGCACGCTCAGCACCAGCTTGAGCTGCCCGACCTTCACGAACGCGCGGTTCTTCGCCGCCGGCATGAGCGCCGCCAGCACGACGGTCACCAGGCAGGCGCTGCAGATGAAAACGCCGAGGTAGAACGGGAAGTAGCCCGGCTGGGGCCCTTCGGGGCCCCAGCGCATGCCCAGGCGCAGGCTGTCGAAGATGACGATCGCGCCGAGCGCGAACAGCACCAGCGCGAGGGCAATCTCCGCGCTCTTCAGGCCGAGCGCAGCGCGGTCATCCGACATTCTCCTCCCTCAGCCTAAAAAAAGGCCCGGCACGGGCCGGGCCTCGATGCTCGTGCGAGCGCCTATTTGGCGATGAACCCCGCCGCCTTCATCAGCGAGATGTGGCGCGCTTCCTCCTTCGCGACCCACGCCTCGTAGTCCTTGCCCTTCAGGCGGGTGAGGTTGAACGCCCCGTTCTCCATGAAGCTCTTCCACTCCGGCGTCTCGAACACCTTGGCGAACAGGTCCTGATAGTACTTGACCGCTCCCGCATCGACCTTGGCCGGCATGAAGATGCCGCGCAGCATCAGGTAGTCGATGTCGAGCCCGCCTTCCTTGCAGGTGGGGATGTCGGCCCAGGACATCTTGTCGGTGACCTTGTCCTTGTAAGGCAGGCGCTTGAGCTCGAATACGCACAGCGGCTTGAGCTTGCCCGAGCGCCAGTGCGCCACCGCCTCGATCGGGTTGTTCACCGACGAATCGACGTGGCCGCCGACCAGCTGGGTCGCAACCGTACCGCCGCCCTTGAACGGGATGTAGGTGAACTTGGCCCCGGTGGCCTGCTCGATCGCCACGGTGATGATCTGGTCTTCCTGCTTCGCGCCGGTGCCGCCCATCTTCATCTTGCCGGGCCCGGCCTTCTTCGCCGCCTCGACGTAGTCCTTGGCGTTCTTGTAAGGCTTGTCGGCCTGCACCCAGAGCACGAAGTTGTCGAGCGCCAGCATCTGCACCGGCGTCAGGTCGCGCCAGTTGAACGGCGTGTTGGTCGCGAGCGGCGTGGTGAACAGGTTCGACAGCGTGATGATGATCTTGTGCTCCTCGCCCTCCGAGTTCTTCACGTCGAGGAAGCCCTCGGCGCCGGCCCCGCCCGAGCGGTTGATCGGCAGGATCGCGACCTTGGCGAGGTTGTGCTTGGCGACGATGCCCTGGATGGCGCGCGCCATCTGGTCGGCGCCGCCGCCGGCGCCCGCCGGGATGATGAACTCGATGTTGCGGCTCGGCTGCCAGGATTGCGCCTGCGCGGCGAACGGCGCAGCGAGCGCCGCTGCTGCAGCCGTGGCCAGGACCACGGTATTGCGGAACGCGTATGTCATGACTCCTCCAAAAGTTTGCCCTTCGCTGCGCCGCACCATTCGTCGTGGTGCTGGTTGCAGAATTCTCATGCTCCCCGTCTAACCGCGGCCTTGACCATGATCAAGACTTCGGTCGGTCCACCTCTACCGCTGCTTCGTGCACGGCGGCCTTCATCGCCCTGCGCTTGCCTATCAACGTTCCAGCCGCGATCACGATGACCGCGCCCGCCAGGCCGCAGATGATTTCCAGGCTGATGCCGCCGACCTTGGGCTTCTCGCCGTCGAACTCTACGCCAATGCCGCCGAGCCAGCCCTTGAGCGCCGGGTCGGTGACCAGCATCTCGCCGGCGACGAAGCCGAGCAGGCCGCCGCCGATGGTGATGATCACCGGCCAGCGCTCCATCAGGTGCAGCAGCAGCGTCGAGCCGAAGATGACCAGCGGGATGGAGATGGCGAGGCCGAGGATCAAGAGGGTCATGCTGCCCTGCGCCGCCGCGGCCACCGCGATGACGTTGTCGATGCTCATCACCAGGTCGGCGATCAGGATGGTCTTGATCGCCGCGATCAGGTTGTCGCTCGCGCTGATGTCCTCGTCGCCCTCCTCGGGCAGGAGCAGCTTGATGCCGATCCAGAACAGGAGCAGGCTGCCGACCAGCTTCAGCCACGGCAGCGTGAGCAGCGCCACGGCGAAGATGGTGAGCACGATGCGCATCAGCACCGCCGCCCCCGAGCCCCACAGCACCGCCGCCTTCTGCTGGCGCGCCGGCAGCGAGCGCGCGGCAAGGGCGATCACCACCGCGTTGTCGCCCGACAGGATGAGGTTGACGCCGATGATTTTCAGCAGGCCGATCCAGAAGACCTGCGTGTAGAGCTCGTCGAACATCGACTTATTCTAGAACAGGCCCACCACCCGGCCGTCGACCAGATCGATCTTGTTGGCCGACGGCACCTTGGGCAATCCCGGCATGGTCATGATGTCGCCGCAGATCATCACCACGAACTCGGCACCGGCGGCGAGGCGCACTTCGCGCACGTTCACCACGTGGTCCGACGGCGCGCCCCGCAGCGCAGCATCGGTGGAGAACGAGGACTGGGTCTTCGCCACGCAGACCGGGAAGTGGCCGTAGCCGTCGTCCTGCAGCTTCTTGATCTGCGCCCTGACCTTGGCATCCGCGGTGACCTCGGAGGCGCGGTACACCTTCTTCGCGATCTTGCTGATCTTCTCCCAGAGCGGGTCGGCGTCCTCGTAGACGAACGCCGGCCTCGAGGGCTGCTCGCACAGGCCGACCACCATCCTCGCCAGGTCGGCCGCGCCCTTGCCGCCCTCGGCCCAATGGTTGGCGGTGACGACTTGTACGCCGAGCTTCTTCATCCGCTCGGTGACGACTTTCAGCTCCGCTTCGGTGTCGAAGGTGAACTTGTTGATCGAGACCACGCAGGGGATGCCGTAGACCTTGGTCACGTTCTCGACGTGGCGCTCGAGGTTGACCAGGCCCTTCTCCAGGGCCGCCACGTTTTCCTTCGAGACGTCCTTCACCTCGACGCCGCCGTGGTACTTGAGCGCGCGCATGGTCGCGACGATCACCGCCGCGCTCGGCTTGAGGCCGGTCTTGCGGCACTTGATGTCGAGGAACTTCTCGGCGCCGAGATCGGCGCCGAAGCCGGCCTCGGTCACCACGTAATCCGCCAGTTTCAAGGCGGACTGCGTCGCCAGCACCGAATTGCAGCCATGCGCGATGTTGGCGAACGGCCCGCCGTGCACGAAGGCCGGGTTGTTCTCCAGCGTCTGCACCAGGTTGGGCGCCAGCGCGTCCTTGAGCAGCACCGTCATCGCGCCGTGGGCGCCCAGATCGCTGGCTTTGATGGGTTTCTGGTCCCGGGTGTAGCCGAACACGATGTTGCCCAGCCGCGTCCTCAGGTCCTGCAGCGAGCTGGACAGGCAGAAGATCGCCATCACCTCGGAGGCGACCACGATGTCGAAGCCGTCCTGGCGCGGATAGCCGTTGGCGGTGCCGCCCAGCGCCACGGTGATGTCGCGCAGCGCGCGGTCGTTCATGTCGAGCACGCGCTTCCAGGTGATGCGCCGCACGTCGATGCCCAGCTCGTTGCCGTGGCTGATGTGGTTATCGATCAGCGCGGCGAGCAGGTTGTTGGCGAGCTGGATGGCGCCGAAGTCGCCGGTGAAGTGCAGGTTGATGTCCTCCATCGGCACCACCTGGGCGTAGCCGCCGCCGGCGGCGCCGCCCTTCATGCCGAACACCGGGCCGAGCGAAGGCTCGCGCAGGCAGATCACCGCCCGCTTGCCGATGTGGTTGAGCGCGTCGCCCAAGCCCACGGTGGTCGTGGTCTTGCCCTCGCCCGCGGGCGTCGGGCTGATGGCAGTGACCAGGATCAGCTTGCCGTCCTTCTTGCCCTTCAGCGTCTCGAGGTACTTGAGCGAGACCTTGGCCTTGTAGTGGCCGTAGGGCTCGAGATGCTCCTCGGCGATTCCCAGCTTCTCGCGCGCCACGGCGGCGATGCGCTGCATTTTTCCAGCCTGTGCGATCTCGATGTCCGACGGCATTCCTTGTCTCCCTAACGGTAAAAATCGGGTGAAATCGACCCGGCGCTACTTGACCAGCAGGACCGGAACGTCCGAGATGTGCAGAACCTTGGTGGCGGTCGAGCCGACGAGCGCCTTGCCGAGCGCGCTCATGCCGCGGGTACCGATGTAGATGAGCTCGCAGCGTCGGTCCTTGGCATGCTTGACCAGCGTTTCGGCTACCGGACCGACCAGGACGCGCGCCTGGTAGACGATGCCGGCGGCATCGAGCTTTTTCTTGGCCGCCTTCAGCATCCCCTCGCCCTCTTCCTGATAGTAGCGCTCGAGCTGCGCCTTGTTCAGGTGCCCGACTTTGGGTACCGGCAGGTGCACGGCGAGCAGCTCCACTTCGGGCGCCTCGCGGTACCAGTCGCAATGCTCGATCAGGAGCTGCACCGCTTTGAGGGACGGTTTCGAGCCGTCGACCGCAACGAGTATTTTCATTTTTTCAACTCTTCCAGTGTTCGGCCCTTGCCGTAGCCTGGGTCACCCGGGGCCGTGCCGCCCTTGCTCACCTTCACTGCGCAGTACTTGAACTCGGGAATCTTGCCGAAAGGGTCGAGCGCCGGGTTGGTCAGCAGGTTCGCCGCCGCCTCGTAGTAGCAAAACGGGATGAACACCGCGCCGCGCGGCGTGCCGGCGTCGGCCCGCGCGTGCAGGGCGATCCGGCCGCGCCTGGACTCGACCGTCACCAGCCCGCCGGGCCGCACTTTCAATCGATCCAGGTCGAGCGGGTGAAGCGATGCCGTCGGCCCCGGCTCGATCGCGTCGAGCACGCCCGAGCGGCGCGTCATCGCGCCGGTGTGCCAATGCTCGAGCTGCCGTCCGGTCATCAGGACCATCGGGTATTGCGCATCGGGGCGCTCGTTGGCCGGGATGAGGTCCGCCGGGACGAACTTGCCGCGCCCGGTGGGCGTCGGGAAGTGCGTGGTGAACACCACCGGCTGGCCGGCGTCGCCCTCGTTCTCGCAAGGGTAGGTCACCGAGGAATCGCGCTCCAGCCGCTCCCAGGTGATGCCGCGGATTGAGTCCATGCAAATCCGCATCTCGTTGAAGACCTCCCTGGGATGGGTGTATTTCCAATCGAGTCCTAGCCGCTTGGCAAGCTCCACGATGATCCAGAGATCTTCTTTCGCCTCGCCCGGCGGCTGCAGCGCCTTGCGGCCGAGCTGCACCATGCGGTCGGTGTTGGTCACGGTGCCGTCCTTCTCCGGCCAGGCGGTGGCCGGCAGCACCACGTCGGCGAGGTAGGCGGTTTCGGTGAGGAAAATGTCCTGCACCACCAGGTGGTCGAGCTTCGCCATCGCCGCGCGGGCGTGGTCGACGTCGGGGTCGGACATCGCCGGGTTCTCGCCCATGATGTACATGCCGCGGATTTTCCCCGCGTAGGCGGCGTCCATGATCTCGACC
>DATFDV010000090.1:0-11674 GCA_035251855.1 Burkholderiales bacterium
GCAGGTCGCTCTCGACCTGTCGCGTGAGTACGGCCCGAAGTGCCCGGTGTTGATCGCGGTCACGGCGCACAGCACTGATGCTGCGAAGCGACTCACCGCCAAGAGCGGCTTTCGGCACCATGTCGACAAGCCGTACGACCCCGACGCGTTGCTGCGGCTCGTCGCCTCGGTGGAACCTAGCGACTAGCGGACCGTAACGGCAGCATCAAGGCGGCGGCCGAGGTGACCAGGACGCCGAACGCGAGCACGAGCGCGCTGCCGAAGCCGCCGGAGCGCTCGACCAGGAAGCTGACGAGGAGCGGGCCCGCGACCTGGCTCGCCGCGAACGCCGCGGTCATTGCCGCCAGCAGCACGTGCGCCGCGCCGCCGGCGACCTCGCGCGCCACCTGCACGCCGGCGAGGGTCGCGACCACGAACGTACCGCCGACCAGCAGCGCGCACGCGAGGATGCCGGCCAGGCCGTCGATCACCAGCGGGGCCGCCACGCCGAGTGCCATCACGCAGGCGCTCGCCATCCAGAGCCACCGTGCGCTCAGCACCTGCTGCAGCGCCCCGGCCAGCAGCGTCGAAGTCATGGCGGCTGCGCCGAAGAGCGGCCACGCCCAGCCGAAAACCGCGGGATCTTCGATGACCTGCTTTGCCATCACCGGGACGAAGGTGGCGGGAATGATGTAGCCGATGCCGAACGCGCTATAGCACGCGACCAGGCGCACCGCGTCGGGTGTCCAGCGATAGCCCGCGAACGCAGCGCTCGCGGCCGCGCTTTCGCTGTCGTGCAGCACCGGCCAGACCATGGCGGTGATGAGAACGCCGATGGCGCCGAGCCACAGCCACGCCGTGCGCGAGCCGGCGCCGGCGGTCATCAGCGCGAGGCACAGCGCGCCGGCGAGGACCACGCCCGCGCCGACCCCGGCAAACACGATGCCGTTGAAGCCGGGCCGGCCAAGGCGCGCCAGGCGCTGCGCGCACCAGGAGCTCATGTGGATCAGCGCCCAGGCGCTCGACACGCCGGCGAGCGCACGCAAGGCGAGCCAGGCGGCGAGCCCGTCGGTGAAGGCCATCGCTACCGTCGCGCCCGCGGTGATCGCGAGCGACGCGCGGATGGCGTGGTCGGCGCGCGCGCGCTGCACCATCGCCCAAAGCGCGCCCACCAGGTAGCCGAGGTAATTCGCCGCCGCCAGCCAGCCGCCCTCGGCAAGCGAGACGCCGGCATCGCCCTGCATCATCGGCAGGATCGGCGTGAAGGCGAAGCGGCCGATGCCCTGCGCGAGCGCGAGGCCGAGCAGCCCCGCAACGGCAATGATCCATCCTGAATTAATGTTCGGCGAGGCTCGAGTTCTCGAGGTCAGTGACCAGCATGTGTCCCGGCGCGTGGGTGATGCAAAGCGAGGGCTTCGCCTCGAGCACCACCGATTGCGGCGTGACGCCGCAAGCCCAGAAGAGCGGCAGCTCGTCGTCGCGCACCTCGGTCGGATCGCCGACCCACGGCCGCGACAGCTCGTCGATGCCGATGAGATCCGGGCGCCCGAGGTGCACCGGCGAGCCGTGGACGCGCGGGTAGCGCGAGGTGATCTCGATGGCGCGGATGGCATCGGCGGGCTTGAAAGGGCGCATCGAGACGACCAGCTTGCCGCGGAAGCGGCCCGCCGGCACGGTGTCCACGCTGGTGCGGTACATCGGGACGTTGCGGCCCTGCTCGACGTAGCGCAGCGGCAGCCCGGCCTCCATCAGCGCCTCCTCGAAGGAAAACGAGCAGCCGATGACGAAGGTCACCAGGTCGTCGCGCCAGTAGCGCTCGAGGCTGTCCACCTCCTCGGCGAGGGACCCGTCGATGAAAATCCGGTAGCGCGGCACGTCGGTGCGGATGTCGAGATCCTCGCCCAGCGCGGGCAGGCGCGGGTCCCCGGGTTTCGACATGGCGAGCAGCGGGCAGGGCTTGGGGTTGCGCTCGCAGAAGGCGCGGAACTCGTCGGCGTAATCGCGCGGCAGGATGCATACGTTACCCTGCACATGGCCCGGCGCCAGGCCGGCGGTATGCCCGGTATGCCGGCGCGCCCGGATCGCATGGCGCACCTCCCGCGGATCGTTCATCGCCGTTAAGATACCTCGATGTTCGCCCCGGCCGGCGTAATCCCTGCGGTTCTCTTGCCGTTCCACGAGGACCTGTCGATCGACGAGTCCTCGTACCGCGCGCACCTGCGCGACGTGGCGGCGGTGGATGGCCTCTCCGCCATCACCGTCAATGCGCATGCCTCCGAGGTCGCTTCGTGCACGTTCGACGAGCAGCGCCGCATCCTCGAGATCTCGACAGAGGAATCGAGTCTGCCGATCGTCAACGGCATCTACGCCGACGGCAGCCTGGAGGCGGCGCGCCTGGCGAAAATGGCCGCGCAGGGCGGTGCCGCCGCGCTGCTCGTTTTCCCGCCCGGCATCACCACCTTCGGCCAGCGCCCGGAGATGGCGCTCGAGCACTTCCGCCGCATCGCCGACGCCACCGACCTGCCGCTGATCCTGTTCCAGTATCCGCTGGCGGGCGGGCAGGGGTACCCGCTTTCGACGCTCACCAGAATTCTTGATGAAGTGCCGAGCGTGCGCGCCATCAAGGACTGGTGCGCGAATCCGCAGCTCCACGAGCGGCAGATCCGCGTACTCCAGTCTCGTTCGGTGAACGTGCTGACAACGCATAGCTCGTGGCTGCTCAGCTCGCTCGTGCTGGGATGCAATGGACTGCTTTCCGGCAGCGGCTCCGTGATCGCGGATTTGCAGGCGCAGCTGTTTCGTTTTGTACAAGAAAAGAATCTTGAAAAGGCAAAGGCCATCTACGACCGCATCGTGCCGACGGCCGAGGTGTTCTATGCCGAGCCATGGGTCGACATGCACAACCGGATGAAGGAAGCGCTGGTGCTGCTGGGCCGCCTGCCGCGGGCCGTGGTGCGCCCGCCGCTGGCCAAGATTTCGTCGCAGGAAATCGAACGGATCCGCGCCGCGCTGACGGCGGCCGGGCTGATGAAACAACAAACATCACAGAGGAGAGTGGCATGAGGAGGATGATCGTTGCATTGGTGGCCGCGGCGCTCGCGCCGGCGGCCGTGGCGCAGAACACCGTCAAGGTCGGCGTGGTGACGTTCCTGTCGGGCCCGGCGGCGTCGCCGTTCGGCGTGCCGGCAAAGAACGCCGCGGAGTTCGTCGCCGAATCGCTCAACAAGGGAACCGCGCCCAAGCCGTACGAGAAGCGCGGCTTCGGCGGCGCGAACCTCGAGCTGGTGTTCGTGGACGAGGCGGGCAGTACCACCACGCAGGTGACGGAATTCCGCAACCTGGTGCAGCGGGCGAACGTCGACCTGGTGATCGGCTACGTGTCGAGCGGCAACTGCCTGGCCATCGCGCCGGTGGCGGAGGAGCTGAAGAAGCTCGTCAACTTCTTCGACTGCGGCACGCCGCGCATCTTCGAGGACGGGAAGTACGACTATGTCTTCCGCACCTCGCCGACCGCCACCATGGACTCGGTGGGCGCGGCGCGCTACGTGCGCGACGCCAAGCCGGGCGTGAAGTCGATCGCCGGCATCAACCAGAACTACGCCTGGGGCCAGGATTCCTGGGGCGACTTCGAGGCGGCGATGAAGGTGCTGGTGCCGAACGTCGAGGTGAAGACCTCGCAGATGCCGAAGCTCTTCGCCGGCCAGTACAACGCCGAGATCTCGGCGCTGCTCTCGGCCAGGCCGGACGTCATCCATTCCAGCTTCTGGGACGGCGACCTCGAGGCGCTGATCCTGCAGGCTGGGCCGCGTGGCCTCATGAAGCAGAGCCTGACGATTCTCACCACCGGCGAGACGGCGATGCACAAGCTCGGCAACCAGATCCCGGACGGCACGGTGCTCGGCGCGCGCGGACCCTTCGGGCCGTATGCGCCGAACAACCAGTACAACAAGTGGTTCCACGGCGGCTTCGTCGGCAAGTACAAGGAGCAGCCGAACTACGCCTCCTACCAGATGGCGCAGGCGTTTCTCGGCGTGAAGGCCGCGTGGGAAAAAGCGCAAGACGCCAACGGCGGCAAGCGCCCGAGCGCGGAGCAGGTCGCCGCGGCGCTGAAGGGCCTGACGTTCGAGGGCCCCGGCGGCACGGTGCGCATGGCCATCGGCGGCGGGCACCAGGCGATCATGGAGACCGCCTACGGCACCACCAAGCTCGACAAGGGCAAGCTGACCGTGATCAACGTGAAGCGCTACCCGGCTGAGCAGGTGAACCCGCCGGACGGGATCAAGTCGTCAGACTGGATCAAGAACGGCTTCAAAAAATAGGTAGCCCGGTGGTCGTCCCCGCGAAGGCGGGGACCCCGTTTGAAAAATTCAAATGGGGCCCCCGCCTGCGCGGGGGCGACCCGTTCAGGCTCATAAATTGAACCAGCTTATTTCCGTAGGCGTCGACGGCGTCATCTATTCGGCGTGGCTGTTCATCGCCGCGCTCGGGCTGACGCTGGTCTACGGCGTCATGAAGATCGTCAACGTGACGCACGGCAGCTTCTACGCGCTCGGCGCGTATGCTGCCGCGTCGCTCACGGGGGCGTGGCTCGCCGCCGGCTATCCGCCGCTGCTCTCTTACGTGGTGCTGCTGGCGGCGGCGGTGCTGGTCAGCGTGGTGGTGGCGCCGCTCATCGAGCGCGGCATCCTGCGCTTCATGTATGCCAAGGACGAAGTGGTGATCCTGCTCATCACCTACGCCCTATTCCTGGTGCTCGAGGACGTGATCAAGCTGGTCTGGGGCGTGAACCCGTACTACATCGCCCAGCCGTACGCGCTGCTCGGCAGCTTCACCGTCGGCGGGCTGGCGCATCCGACCTATAACCTGATCCTCGTCGCCCTGGCGCTGGTCTCGGGCCTGGGGCTCACCTGGCTGCTGCGCAGCACCCGGGTCGGCAAGCTGCTGCGCGCGGTGATCCACGACCCCGAGGTGAGCCGGGCGATGGGCATCAACGTGAATCGCTACTACCTGGTGACTTTCACCTTCGGCTCGATGCTCGCCGCGCTCGCCGGCGCGTTCACCGCCCCCACGGTTTCCGTGGTCCCGGGCCTCGGCGTCGATATCATCGTGCTCTCGTTCGCGGTGGTGGTGATCGGCGGCCTCGGCAGCCTGCCGGGCGCGGCACTCGGCGCGGTGATCGTCGGCATGGTGCGCTCCGCCTCGGTGCATTACTGGCCGGAGGTGGAGCTGTTCGTCATCTACTTCGTGATGGCGATGGTGCTCGCGTTCCGCCCGCGCGGCCTCTTCAGCCTCGCCGAGCCGAGGAAAATCTGAGGGCGGACCGCACACCGCTGCTGATCGGCGTCCTGCTTGCCGCCGTTCTGGCGGGAGGATTTTTCCTCCCGCAGTGGGCGATGTTCATGGTCACCATCGCCTGCGGGAACGGCCTGGTGGCGCTCGGCCTGATGCTGCTCCTGCGCGCGGGGCTGGTCTCGTTTGGCCAGGCCCTGTATTACTGCCTCGGCGCCTACGCCGCCGGCGGCATCGGCCGTTTCTTCGGCATCAGCGACATCTTCCTGCAGATGCTCGCCGGCGCGCTGACCGCCGGCTTCGTCGCGTTCGTGCTGGGCTTTCTGCTGGCCCGCTACCGCGGAATTTTCTTCGGGCTGCTTTCGCTTGCGCTCTCGATGATCCTCTACGGGCTGCTGGTGAAGAGCCAGGCGCTCGGCTCGACCGACGGCTTCAACATCCAGCCCTCGACGCTGTTCGGCGTCCGCCCAAGCCCGGAGTGGGTGCGCTACTCGGTTCTCGCTTCTGCAGCAATCATTGCCCTAGGCTTGGCGCTCGCGGTGCACCGCTACCTGCGCACGCCGCTCGGCCAACTGGCCCCCGCGATCAAGGACAACGAGATCCGCGTCGAATACATGGGCGCGTCGGCGCGCCGCGCGGTGCACGTCAAGTACGTGATCGCCGCCGTGCTCGCGGGCGTCGGCGGCGCGCTCGCCGCCACCACCGTGGGGCACATCGATCCGCAGATGGCGTTCTGGACCACCTCCGGCGAGTTCCTCTTCATCACCATCCTCGCCGGCATCGGCAGCGTGGTGGCGCCGTTCGCCGGCGCGCTGCTCTACGGGATCATTCACACCACCGCGTACGACCTTTCGCCCAATACCTGGCAGATGAGCCTGGGCGTTTCGCTCCTGCTGATCATCGTGTTCCTGCCCGAGGGGTTGTGGTCAATGTTCAGGAAAAATGTCCGTCATTCTTGACGCCAGAGGCTTGAACAAGTCCTTCGGCGCGGTCACCGCCGCCAAGGACGTGAGCGCCGCGATCGAGAAAGACGCGGTGGTGGGTCTCATCGGCACCAATGGCGCCGGCAAGACGACCTTCATCAACATGATCACCGGCTATCTCAAGCCCGATACCGGGCGCATCCAGTTCGAGGGGCGCGACATCACCGCGCTCGCGCCGCGGGAAATCACGCGGCTCGGCATCTGCCGCTCGTTCCAGATCCCGCAGCTCTACAGCTCGCTCAGCGTGTTCGACAACATGATGATCGGCCTGGGCATCGTGCTGGACAACGCCAGGCTCGGCGGCTTCTTCTCGCGCGGGCGCAGTTGGGAAACTCGGCCGGTTCCGGGATACGGCAAGCCGGCGGAGGAGGTGGCGGAGCATCTGCTCGCCCGCTTCGGGCTTGCGGAGTACCGCCATCGCAACGCGCAGGTGCTGCCCGGCGGCGTGCGCAAGCTCCTCGACATCGCGCTCACCATGGTGGCGAAGCCGCGCGTGCTGCTGCTCGACGAGCCGACCAGCGGGGTCTCCGCCGAGGAGAAGTTCGGCATCATGCAGATGGTGCTCGAGGCGGTGCGCGCCGAGGGCGTCACGGTGCTGTTCGTCGAGCACGACATGGAGGTGGTGAGCCGCTTCGCGCAGCGCGTGCTCGCGTTCTACGACGGGCGCATCATCGCCGATGCGCCGCCGGCCATCGCGCTGCAGGATCCCGAAGTGAAGCGCCACGTGGTGGGACGCGCGCGTGTCTAAAGTGGAGCGCAAGCTTGCTTAGCCTGAGCAACCTCAACGTATCGATCGCTTCGGTGCACATCCTGCGCGAGGTCTCGCTCGAGCTCGCCGCCGGCTCGATGACCGGCCTCATCGGCCGCAACGGCGCGGGCAAGACCACGCTCATCAAGACGGTGATGGGGCTGCTCAAGCCCGGCAGCGGCAGCGTTCGCTTCGATGGCCGGGACCTCGCCGCCGTGCCGACTTACGCGCGCGCGCGCCTGGGAATCGGCTACATGCCGGAGGACCGCCGCCTGATCCCGGACCTGACGGTAGAAGAAAACATCCTGCTGCCGGCGTGGGCCGGCGGCGCCGGCGACGAAGCCGCGCGCTTCGCCAAGATCCTCGGCTACATCCCGGAAATCCGCGAGCTCGGACCGCGCAAGGGCTCGCAGCTCTCCGGCGGCCAGCAGAAGCTGGCCGCGCTTGCCCGCGCGCTGATGAGCGGGACGCGCCTTCTCCTTCTCGACGAGCCCTTCGAGGGCGTTGCGCCGGCGCTCGCCCAGCGCCTGGCCGAGGTGGTCAGAGGTTTGAAGGACGCGGGGATGACGGTGATTCTGTCGGAATCCGACCTGCAGCATTCCGAGCGGCTGGTCGATCGCGTGGTGTCGATCGATCGCGGGGCGCTGTCGCCTCATTGAGCGCCTTCTGGATCTGCAGCGCCAGGTAGCGCGAGTAGATCCGGCACTGCGCGAAGCTGCCGGCGATGAACCACAGGCCCGGCTGCGCGGTGCGCCGGAACATGTTGCGCAGCTCCTGGTCCTCGCCGAATCCCCAGATCGGGCCGACACGCGCGGCCACCGCCTCGCCGAACAGCTTGCCCACCAGGGCTTCCTGACCCTTCCAGCCGGTGGCGAGCACCACCAGGTCGGCGCCCGGCAGCACGCGCTCGAGCTCGTCGTACTGCGCGAGGGCGATCTTGCCTTCGGCGATGAGGTCGGAGCAGCCGACGTTGAAGTAGTAGCCGCCGCCGCGCGTGAGGTACTTGAATTGCCAGCCGGTGCCGTCCTCGCCGAAATCGAGGCGAAAGCCGCGCCTCTCGAGGGCATCGAGCAGCTCGCGGTCCAGCTGCCGGGCGTGCGCGGTGGCGAGCTGGTGGGTGCGCTTCGCGAGCGCAAGCGTCACCGAGGTCGTGATGAGGTCGCAGTCCTCGAGCGGCGGGCCTTCGCTGTAGAGCGAGTACACCAGCTGCGCGCTCGGGTCGCACTGGATGACCAGCGTCGGGCTGCGCTGCACGAGCGTCACCGCGGCTCCCGCCGAATACAGGTCCTGCGCAATGTCGTGGCCGCTGTTGCCGGTGCCGATGACCACCGCGCGCTTGCCGCGCCAGTCCTCGCCGTCGACATATTCGCCGGAATGGATTACGCGTCCGCGGAAGCCTTGCAGCGCGGGAATCGACGGAACGTTGCGGATGCCGCTCACGCCGGTGGCGAGCACCACGTGCCGCGGCCGCAGCGTGCGCGTGCTGCCATCGGCGCGCCGCAGCGTCACCGTCCAGCGCGCCTCGTCCTCGTGGTACGTGCCGCCCTGGAACTCGGTGCCGGTCCAGTAGTTGAGCTCCATCGCCTCGGCATACGATTCGAACCAGTTGGCGAGCTTGTCCTTCGGAATGTAGACCGGCCAGTTCGGCGGGAACGGCATGTACGGCAGATGATTCACGTACACCTGATTGTGCAGCGTGAGCGCGTGGTAGCGCTTGCGCCAGTTGTCGCCGACACGCTCGCCGCGGTCGACGATCAGGGTGTCGACTTGGCGCTGGGCGAGACGCGCGGCCATCGACAGCCCGGCGTGCCCGCCGCCGACCACCAGCACAGCAGGATCGCGATCGCGGTACTCGCTGCTCGCCTTGCGCCGGTCCAGCCAGTTCGGTCCCGCAAAATCGCGCGAGTACGCCTGGCCCTTCGGTCGCAGCTGGCCCACCTGCTCCTCAAACCCGTCGAGCTCGGTGAGCGCGGTGAGCAGCGTCCAGGCTTTCTGCGTGTCGGGGAAAAGGCGCAGTACGCCGGCGCCCGGTCCTTCGGCGGCCTCGAACCGGAAGATCGCCTCGATGCATTTTTCGCCGGCCCTGGTCGCGTGGCGCGGCGGCGTGCGCCCTGCGTCGAGGCTGAATCCGTGCGCGCCGGAGCGCGCCGCCTGCTGCAGGCTCGCAACCACGGCGTCGGCGCCGCTCACGGTACGGATATCCCAGGTGAACGCCAGCAGATCGCGCCAGTGGCAGTCGGCATGAAACAGATCGCGCAATGCAGCACCGTCGCCCTGGCGCAATGCGCTCTCGAACTTCCCCAGCCAGTCGTTGACGATGGTGGCTAACATGAACCTTCAAAAAATACACCATTTAAGCTGACGGCCTTGACCGAACGCGAAAAAATGCTGGCGGGCGAGCTGTACGACCCGCTCGACGCCGAGCTCGTCGCCAACCGCGGCCGCGCGCGCGAGCTCTGCCAGGCGTTGAACGCCACGGCGGAAGCCGCGCAGGCCGAGCGCCGGCGCATTCTGCAGGCGCTGTTCGGTCAGGGCGGCGACACGGTCTGGATGCAGCCGCCGTTCTACTGCGACTACGGCACGAACATCGAGCTCGGCGAGCGCGTGTTCTTCAACTTCAACTGCGTGGTGCTCGATGTGTGCCGGGTGCGCATCGGCGGCTTCACGCTGTTCGGCCCGGCGGTGCAGATCTACACGCCGCTGCATCCGCTGGATGCCGGCCTGCGTCGCCAGCAGGAGTTCGGCAAGCCGGTCGACATCGGCGCCGACGTCTGGGTGGGCGGCGGCGCGATCATCCTGCCGGGGGTCACCATCGGAGCGCGCGCGGTGATCGGCGCAGGAAGCGTGGTCACGCGCGACGTGCCGGCCGGCATGTTCGCCGCCGGCAATCCGTGCCGCGTGATCCGCCCGGTCGAGTGAGGGCAGGTAATTTCCGCACAGGGAATTGGCGCCGCACTTCATTGAGGAACGCAGCGCCCCTCGTCTACCGTGGGAGCCTCACCTCATGGAGGCGTTATGAAACACGGAATCGTTGCGACGGCCATCACCCTGCTGGTTCTCCTGCCGGCGTGCTCGACCGAGGATGCCGAGACGGCGTTCGTTTCCAGCGCGCGCGCCGCCAGTCCGAGCGAGCCGAGCGAGCCGCTTTACCCGCCGCTGCAGGCGGACGCCGAAGACGGATACGTATTCGACTACTACTAGCGCGCGCCGCCGACCGCGGAGCTCGCACCGCTGGTGCCGGTGCTCGCACCGGTGGCGCCGCTGGTCGCGCCGGTGCCCGAGTTGGCGCTCGGCCCCGGCGATTGCGGGCCCGGGCCCTCGTGCGGCGGACGCTCGACCCTGCGCTCGGCGGAGCGTAGCGCGCGAAGGCAACGCTCCTTCTGCTCGGCGCTCATCGCCTCGCAGCGCTGCAGGTCCTTGTCGAGCGGTCCGGCTCCTGCCGGCTGCGGCGGCGCCGGAGTGGCGCGGATTCGGCTGCCGGGACCGTCGGCAACCGCGACCGCCGCGGCCCCGAGCAGGATTATCAAAAGCAGTCGTTTCAAGGCGTGCTACCGAACAGTGCCGGTGGGGCTGCCGATGGGCGCGGTCGGCTGGGTGCTGGTGCCACTGGTGGTGCTGCCGGGCGCCGTGCTGCCCGTCCCGCCGGTACGCTCTTCCTGCAGGCACTTGTCCTTGTCGGTGCCGATAAGGTTTTCGCACTTGCCCAGGCCGCCAACGGCGGAGGGCGGGGTAATCGGCGTCTGCGTCACGGTGGGGGCCTGCGAGGGCGTTACGCTGGGCGTCTGGGAAGGCGTAACGCTGGGCGTCTGGGAGGGGGTAACGCTCGGCGTTTGCGCGGGCGTGACGCTCGGCGTATCCGAGGGCGTGACGTTAGGCGTGCTTTGCGCCAGGGCCGCGCCCGCGATCGCGAGCAGGGCTGCGCTAGTGAGGGTTTTGAGCATGATGGCTCCTGTCACTGGATACGGCTGACTGCTGCAACTTGCGTGCCGCGATGGCGCCGCAGCCGGCGCAGCGACTGCTTCAGCGCCGGCACCAGCGAATCGGATTTTTTCCGCGGGCGCTGCTGCAGCAGCTTTCGCACGCAAAGCTCGGCGCGCCCGCCATTCATGACCTGCGTCAGGCGGTCCTCGAGATAGGCGTCGATCACCGCAGGATGGATGTAGCACTTGCGGCAGACCGCGGGTGTATTGCCGAGCTGGCGGGCGACGCGCGCGATGCCGTGCTTGAGCTGGTTCTTGCCGCATTCATGCAAGGCCTGGGCGGCGAGGACCGTCCCGGCCCAGGTGCGGAAATCCTTGCTGGTGAACTCCTCGCCGGCGGCGCTTCGCAGATATTCGTTGACGTCGGCCGAATCCACGGCGCGCGTTTCGCCGGCCTCGTCGACGTACTGGAACAGCTCGTAGCCCGGCAGGTCGCGCATGCGCCGCACGATGGTGGCGAGCTTGCGATCGTTCAGCGCGACGTCGTGCTGCACGCCGCTTTTCCCGCGGAAGCGGAAGCTCATGGTCGAGCCGTTTACGCGCACCTGGCGCGTGCGTAGCGTGGTGAGGCCGAACGAATCGTTGGCGCGCGCGTACTCCTGGTTGCCGACGCGGATGCGGGTGGTCTCGAGCAGCCGCACCACCGTGGCGAGCACCTTGTCGCGCGGCAGTCCCGGCAGCGCGAGGTCCTGGCT